>NZ_JBIGIA010000015.1:0-125981 GCF_043555975.1 Pelomonas nitida
CGGGGCGATTTGCGGGGCAATTCGGCGTTGCCGACTCGTTGTGGGGGCCGATCCCACGCCTCGTCGGCGCCTTGCCTTGCCCCGCAACTCGCCCCGGCGCGCTCCAGGCCCAAAGCCCGACAGCCTCCTAAAAGCTCTGGTGGACCTTGAACGACGCGCGCGCCATGGCCTCCCAGTCGGCCGCCCAGGCCTCGTTGGCGTGCGCGTCGGTGGCGATGCGTGAATCCGGCGTCCACAGGCCGGTGGCCGCGCTGGAATGCACCTGCGGCGGCCGGTCGCGTGAGTAGAGGCGCACGTTGAAGCCGGCCAGCTGCGCGGTGCGCGCCGTCGTGAGGCCGATGGCGCCGGCACCGATGACCGCGATGCGCTCGCCGGGCCTGGCCAGCGTGCGGACCAACGACAGCGCCCGCTGCGCCGAGCCCCAGCTGAGCGACCAGCCGCTGCCGCCGTGGCCGTAGTGATGGACGACGCGCTTGCCGAACAGGCGCTGCGCTTCGATGCGCGGGCCCTGGGCCCGGAAGGGGCGAATGCCGACGGCGATGTCGACGATGCGGTCCGCGCTGACTCGCATCGGCGCCGGTGGCGCGGGTGCCGCGAAGTCGAGCGCGCGCGCGGACGGCAGCGCGCCGGCCAGCGCCGTGCCGCCGGCCAGGATCAGTTGACGGCGTTGCATGGTCAGGACGGCTTGCGGGCCAGCGATTTGCGGATCAGCGACGCGTCGTGCAGGCGCTGGGCCGAGCCGTCGGCGTCCAGCAGCACCACCGTGATCGGGCGCTTGCCGTTCATCAGCCGCATGGCCAGGCAGCGGCCGGCTTCTTCGGTGTAGCCGGTCTTGGAGACGCGGATGTTCCAGCCCTTGGCGCCCACGAGCCGGTTGGTGTTGTGGATCTCGCGCGGGCGGCCGTCGACCGGCACGCTGGCCTTCTTGACGCTGGTGATGCGCTCGATCTCGCGGTAGCGCGCGGCGGCCGACGTGATCGCCGCCATCTCGGTGGCGGTGGAGGTGTTCTCGGGCGACAGGCCCGTGGGGTCGCTGATGGCCGTGTGGCTCAGGCCCAGCGCGCGGATCTTGGCCTGCATGGCCTTGGCGAAGCCGGCCTCGCCGCCGGGGAACGTGCGGGCCAGTGCGGCGGCGGCGCGGTTCTCGGAGGCCATGAGCGCCATCTCCAGCGCGGCCTGACGCGACATCTGCGTGCCCACCCGCACGCGCGACTTGCTGTGCTTGAGCGTGTCGACGTCGTCGGCCGTGATGCGCAGCTTCTCGTTCGGGTCGAGCTTGGCGTCCAGCACCACCATGGCCGTCAGCAGCTTCGTCAGCGACGCGATGGGCACGACGGCGTCAGCATCGCGCGCCATCAGCACCTTGCCGGTCTCGTTGTCGATGACGACGACGTGCTTGGCGTTGACCGGCAGCTTGAGCTGCTGCGCGGGCGGCGCGTCGGCGGCGACGGCCTGGGCTGTGTCGGGCTCCTTGGGCTCCTTGGGCGTGTCGCGGCCCTTGGCCTGCACGACGAAGCTGGTCGCGGCGATCAGCAGCGCGGGCAGCGCCAGCTTCCAGCCGGTGGCCTGCGGGCGCGGCGCGAGCAGCCGCTCAATGCGGTGCAGCAGGTCGCCACCGCGCGCGCCAAGGGCCGTCACCGGCGCAGCGGCGCCGGGCAGCTCGCTCAGCGCATGCAGCGCCTGCGCCAGGCGGCGGCCGCCATCGCGCTCGCCCAGCAGCTCGGCCGAGATCTCGTCGGCCACCAGTTCGCGTTCCGCCCGCATACGGGCAGACAGCCACCACACCACCGGGTGGAAGAACAGCAGCGACTCGACGGCGCTCTGCACGAGGTTGGCGAGGTAGTCCCAGCGGCGCACATGGGCCAGCTCATGGGCGAGCAAGGCCTCGACGAGCTCGACCGGCAGCCGGCTCAGCAGCGCGGCCGGCAGCAGCACGCAGGGCTTGAATGCGCCCAGCGCGACGGGCCCGGCCAGCTCCGGCAGCAAGCGCAATGGCACTGCGCGTGCCAGGCCCAGCCGGTGGGCGAGGGCGTCCAGCCGGGCCTGCCATTCGGCCGGGGCGGCCAGGCTGCGCCGGCGCGCGCGGCTGACCCACGCCAGCCCCAGCGCCAGCCGCCCCAGCATCAGCGCGCTGCCCAGCGCCCAGGCGGTCACCAGGGCCGGCATCTGCTCGGCCAGCGGCGGCAGCTCGCCGACGAACTCCGCCTCGCTGGCGCCGAGGTCCAGGCATTGCGCCAGCGGCAGGCCCAGGCACAGGCCCAGTGCCACGCCGCAGACGGCATAACGGCGCCGCGCCGAGGCGCCGCGCAGCAAGCCCAGCAGCAGCGCCGCGCCGGCGCCGACGACAGCGCCCTGCCAGACGAAGTTCAACAAGGCCCAGCCCCAGGCGTGCATGACGATGTCCAGCCTCATGCCTCGTCTCCCTTGCGTGCCAGCAACTGGCGGATCTCGGCGCGCTCCTTCGCGCTGACGTGGCTCTTCAACGCGGCCAGCACCAGCGCCTTGCCGGAGCCGGCGAAGGCCTTGGCGATGAAGTCCCTGACGAGGGACTGCTGCAGCTTGTCCTGCGCCTGCACGGGGGCGTAACGCTGCGGCCGCTGGCTTTCGTCGCGCGAGAGCAAGCCCTTGCCGTGCATCACCTGCAACTGGCGCAGCACGGTGGCATAGGTGGCGTCGGGGCGGCCGGGCAGCAGCGCCTCGTGCACGGCTTTCGCGTCGGACGGGCCGAGGCGCCACAGCACCTGCAGCAGGTCCAGCTCGGCAGCCGTCGGGCGCGCGGAGGAGAGGGAGGATGTGCTCATGGGAGTCAGCATAAAAGTTCTAGAACAAAATGTCTAGAACTGCTGTTCTGTGGTGGGCAAACCCCTATCCGAAAGTTCGATGGCCTCAGCTCAACAAGGAATATTTGCCGAGCGCCATGGCGCCTAAGCTCGTCGCGCGCTTTTTCATAGAACACAAACCGGAGACAGAAGATGACGATGCTGAGCAAGACATGCCGCCTGCGCCGCTGGTGCCTGGGCCTCGCGACGGCCGCGGTGGGCGCGCTCGTGGCGCTACCGGCGGCCGCGCTGGACAAGGGCGCGGACGTGAGCTGGGTCAGCCAGGAAGAGGCGGCCGGCTACAGCTTCTACAGTGCGGCGGGCGTGAAGACCGACCCCTTCGTGCTGCTGAAGAACCTGGGCGTCAACACGATACGGCTGCGCGTGTGGGTCAACCCCAGCGGCGGCTGGTGCGATGGCGCCGACACGCTCTACAAGGCCAAGCGCGCCATCGCGCAGGGCCAGAAGGTCATGCTGAGCTTCCACTACAGCGACTCCTGGGCCGACCCCGGCAAGCAGACCAAGCCGGCCGCCTGGTCCAGCCACACGCTGACGCAGCTGCAGGCCGACGTCTATTCGCACACGCAGGGCATCCTGAGCTACCTGAAGAACAACGGCGTGACCGTGTCCTATGTGCAGGTGGGCAACGAAATCAACAGCGGCATGCTGTGGCCGGAGGGCAGGGCATCGGGCAGCAGCTTCAGCGGCCTGGTGTCCCTGATCAACAACGGCTACGCGGCCACCAAGGCCGTGTTCCCGAGTGCCAAGGTCGTGCTGCACTTGGCCAACGGCGACAACAACACCGTGTTCCGCTGGTTCTTCGACGGCATGAAGGCCAACGGCGCCAAGTACGACGTCATCGGCCTGTCGCACTACCCGACCGCCAGCAACTGGCGCTCGCTGAACGCGCAGCTGTCGACCAACATGGCGGACATGATCGCGCGCTACGGCAAGCCGGTCATCGTCGCCGAGACGGGCATGGACTGGCAGCAGGCCGGCGCGGCCAAGGCCATGCTGGCCGACGTGATGACGCGCTTGACGGCGCTGGGTTCCAACGGCCTGGGCGTGCTGTACTGGGAGCCGCAGGCCTACCCGGGCTGGCAGGGCTACACCTGGGGGGCGCTGAATGGGTCGGGCTATTTCACGAGCGCACTGGACCCGTTCTGAGGCCGCCCAACCGGCGCTGACCGCCCCGCCGGTTGGTGCGCAAAAGGGCGGGGCCGCGCCGCCGCGTCAGCGCGCGTCCAGCTCGCGGTGGCGCTTCAGCACATGGCCGTGATGGCCGAACTGCCGCGCCAGCATCTCGACGAGATAGACCGAGCGATGCTGGCCGCCCGTGCAGCCGATGGCCACGGTCAGGTAGCTGCGCTGGTCGGCCGCGAAGTGCGGCAGCCAGCGCGACAGAAAGCCGGCGATCTGTCCCATCATCAGGCCGACCTCGGGCTGGGCCGCCAGATACGCCGCCACCGGTGCGTCGCGCCCCGTCAGCGGCCGCAGCTCGCGGTCGTAATAGGGGTTGGGCAGCACGCGCACGTCGAAGACGAAATCGGCATCGCTGGGCACACCGTGCTTGAACGCGAAGCTCTCGAACACCAGCGTGAGCTGGTTGCCGGCGTCCGGGCCCACCAGGTCGGCCAGCCAGGCGCGCAACTGGGCGGGGCGCAGCTGGCTGGTGTCGATGACGGTGGACTCGGCCTTCAACCCGCCCAGCAGCTCGCGCTCCAGCTGGATGGCGTCCTTCAGCAGCCGGTGGCCGTCGTCCTGCGTGCCGCCGGGCTCGCCGGTGCCGCCCTGGCGCAGCGGGTGCGGGCGGCGGGTTTCGGAGAAGCGCCGCATCAGCGCCTCGTTGCTGGCGTCCAGGAAGATCGAGCGCACCGGCACGCCGCTGGCGCGCAGTTGCTTGAGCAGCGGCAGCATCAGCGGCAGCGAGCCCGCCGAGCGCACGTCCACCGCGATGGCCACGCGGCGCTCGCCGCGCTGCTCTTCCAGCTTGAGGAAGTCCAGCAGCAGCTCGGCCGGCAGGTTGTCCACGCAGAAGTAGCCGGCGTCTTCCAGCGCATGCATGGCCACCGACTTGCCGCCGCCGGACATGCCGGTCAGCAGCACGACATCGCCCTGCACGTCTGCGTCGGTGGGAGCTGTGGTCATGACTTCGCCTTCTTCGGCCGCGCGGTGCTGGACGAGGCCGCCAGCATCTCCTGCGCGTGGGCCAGGCTGGTGGAGGACAGCCGCTCGCCGCCCAGCATGCGTGCGATCTCGGCCACGCGGGCTTCGCCGGCCACGGGCGACACGCGGCTGGCCGTGGCGCCGCCCGTCAAGCTCTTGGCCACGACAAGGTGGCGGTCGGCGCACGCGGCCACCTGCGGCAGGTGCGTCACGGCCAGCACCTGGCGCTCGCGCCCGAGCTGCTTCATGAGGCGGCCCACCGTCTCGGCCACGGCGCCGCCGATGCCCACGTCGATCTCGTCGAAGATCAGCGTGCCGGGGGCGTTGTCGGTGTCGGCCTGGCTGGCCGTCACGGCGATGGCCAGCGCGATGCGCGACAGCTCGCCGCCCGAGGCCACCTTGGACAGCGGCCGTGGCGTGCTGCCGGCGTGGCCGGCGACGAGGAATTCGGCCGACTCGGCGCCCCAGCTCTGCGGCGCGTCCATCGGGGCCAGTGCGATGTCGAACTGCCCGCCGGCCATGCCCAGTTGCTGCATGGCCGCCGTGACGGCGGCGGCCAGCTGCGGGGCGGCCTTCTTGCGGGCGCGGCTGGCGGTGGCGGCCTCGGCGTCGAAGGCCTTGCGTGCGGCGGCGAGGTTGGCTTCGAGCTGAGCCGGGTCGCTGGCGGCATCCAGCGCGGCCAGCTCCGCGCGCCATTGCGTCAGCAGCGCGGGCAGCTCCTGCGGCTGGCGGCGGTAGCGGCGCGCCAGCGTCATCCAGGCCGACACGCGTTCGTCCAGCTCCGCGAGGCGGGCCGGGTCGAGGTCGGCCTTGTGCAGATAGGTGGCCAGCGTGTGGCTGGCATCGGCCAGTTGGGCCTGCACGTCGCGCAGCGCCTGCACGGCGGGCAGCAGGCGGGCGTCGTGGTCGAGCACGCGCTCCAGCTGATCCAGCGCGCCGCCGGCCAGCGACTGCGCGCTGGGCTCCGCGTCGTCCAGCGCATCGAGCGCCGACTTGGCCGCGTCGATGAGCGACTGACCATGCGACAGCCGCTGGTGCTCGGCGTTCAGCTCGTCCCATTCGCCGTCGCCGGGGGCCAGACCGTCCAGCTCGCCGATCTGCCAGGCCAGCCGCTCGCGTTCGCGCTGCGCCTCGGCCTGCAAGCCCTGCGCCTTCTGCAGCGCCTCGGCCGCCTGCTTCCAGGCGGCGTGGGCGCGGGCCAGCGGCGCGGTGTCCAGGCCGGCAAAGCCGTCCAGCAGCTCGCGCACGGCGGCCGGGCGCGTCAGGCCTTGCCAGGCGTGCTGGCCGTGGATGTCCAGCAGATGGTCGGCCAGCTCGCGCAGCTGCGTCAGCGTCGCGGCGCCGCCGTTGATCCACGCGCGGCTCTTGCCCGCGGCGTCGATGACACGGCGCAGCAGCAGCGCGTCATCGGCGTCGAAACCGGCGTCGTCCAGCCAGGCGCGCAGATGCGGCGGCGTGTCGAACTCCGCCGTGATCTCGGCCTTGGCGGCGCCTTCGCGCACCACACCCGCATCGCCCCGGCCGCCGAGCGCCAGCTGCAGCGCGTCGATGAGGATGGACTTGCCCGCGCCGGTCTCGCCGGTCAGCACGGCAAAGCCGGGCTCGAAGTCGAGTTCGAGCGTCGGGACGATGACGAAATCCTTCAGGGAGAGGTGACGGAGCATGTCAGTCGACTACGGCGCGGGTTGACGTGATGCGATGAGCCTGCGGGCCTTGCCGCAGCGCGGCCTGCAAGGCCGGCCAACGCGTGCGTTGGACGAGGGGCTTCATAGATACCAGCGGAGCTTGCGACGCAGCGTCGCGTAGTAGCTCCAGCCCTTGGGGTGCAGGAAGCGCACCTGGTGCTCGCTGCGCCGCACCGTGATGGTGTCACCGTGCAGCAGGCTGGCCAGGCTTTGCATGTCGAAGTTCACCGACGCGTCGCGACCGGCCACGATCTCCATGCGCACCTCGCCGCTGTCGGGCAGCACGATGGGGCGGTTGGACAGCGTGTGCGGCGCGATCGGCGCCAGCAGCCAGCCGGCGATGCTCGGGTGCAGGATGGGCCCGCCGGCCGACAGCGCATAGGCCGTCGAGCCCGTGGGCGACGCGACGATGATGCCGTCCGCGCGCATGTTGGCCACGAACTGCTCGCCCACAGACACCTTCAGCTCCACCATGCCCGATGTGGCGCCGCGGCTGACCACCACGTCGTTGAGGGCCAGGCCCGAGAAGATGGGTTCGCCGTCGCGCAGCACCGTGCCTTCCAGCATCGTGCGCGGCTCCACCTCGTAGTCGCCGGCCAGCACCGGCGCCAGCGACTCGCGCCACCGCTCGATGGGAATGTCTGTGATGAAGCCCAGCCGGCCCTGGTTGATGCCCAGCAGCGGCACACCGTAACGCGCCATCTCACGGGCAAAACCCAGCATCGTGCCGTCGCCGCCCACGACGACCGCCAGGTCGCAGGCCCGGCCGAGCTCGTCGTGCGAGAGCGCGTCGTAGCCGGTGAGCCCGGTGTTCTGGGCCGTGTCGGCTTCGAGCGAGACGTCGACACCGTGGGTGCACAGGAATTGGGCAATCTCCTCCAGCACCGGCCGGATGCCAGGCGCCTGATGCTTGCCCACGATGGCGACATGTTTGAAGCGCTCTGCCATGGGGCAAATTACACCACAGGGGTTTTGCCCGTCATGGGCGAAACCGGGCGCTTTCTAGAATGGCGCCCATGTTGGATGAGCGCTCCAAATCCCTGCTGAAAACCCTGGTCGAACGCTATATCGCGGACGGCCAGCCCGTGGGCTCACGCACCTTGTCCAAGGCCTCGGGCCTGGAGCTCAGCGCGGCCACCATCCGCAACGTGATGGCCGACCTGGAGGAGCTGGGCCTCATCGCCAGCCCGCACACCAGCGCCGGCCGCATCCCCACGCCGCGCGGCTACCGGCTGTTCGTCGACACCATGCTGACCGCCCAGCCCGGCCTCATCGGCGTGGAGACCGCGCAGCTGCAGCCCGACCAGCCCCAGCGCGTCATCGCCAGCGCCGCGCAGATGCTGTCCAACCTGTCGAGCTTCGTCGGCGTCGTCACGTCGCCCAAGAAGCCCAGCGTCTTTCACCACATCGAGTTCCTGCGGCTGGGCGAGCGGCGCGTGCTGGTCATCCTCGTTGCGCCCGACGGCGATGTGCAGAACCGCGTCATCTTCACGCCCCAAGACCTGAGCCAGGCCGAGCTGGCCGAGGCCAGCAACCGCCTCAACGCCAGCTACGCCGGCCTCACGCTGGAGGCCGTGCGCGAGCGGCTGCGCCTGGAGGTGGACGCGCTGCGCGGCGAGATCGCCCAGCTCATGAGTGCTGCCGTGCAGGTGGGCACCGAAGCCATGGCGCAGCAGGACGAGCAGGTCATCGTCTCCGGCGAGCGCAACCTGCTGACCGTGCAGGACTTCAGCCACGACATGGGGTCGCTGCGCCGGCTGTTCGACCTCTTCGAGCAGAAGACCCAGCTCATGCGCCTGCTGGACAACTCCAGCCGCGCCGAAGGCGTGCGCATCTACATCGGCGGCGAGAGCCAGGTCGTGCCCTACGAGGAACTGTCCATCGTCAGCGCGCCCTACGAGGTCGACGGCCAGGTGGTGGGCACGCTGGGCGTCATCGGCCCCACGCGCATGGCCTACGACCGCATGATCCAGATCGTCGACATCACCTCCCGCATGGTGGGCCAGGCGCTGAGCCAGCGGTGACTAGAATGCCGGCCTCCTCCCCGGGGGCCGTTAGCTCAGTTGGTCAGAGCAGAGGACTCATAAACAACTGCTTCCACCTATGGCGGTGGCAGTGTTTGCGGGGCCGCTGTACGCAGGCTGTCAGCGTCCTGGGGCGAGGGAAAATAGAAGTTGTTGTATCAGTGGGCCGTTAGCTCAGTTGGTTAGAGCAGAGGACTCATAGCGAAAGTTGTGCACCGGGAGGCGAAAGCGCCCGAGTGAATGGCGTCAAAGTCGGTGAAACCTGACGGCCCGCAAGGGCGCAAGGCAATGCCGAGCCAAGCCCTGAAAGGGGAAGGTGTAGAGACTAGACGGCGCCCGCCTACCGGCCGCAAGGCCCACGGCGAAGGCATAGTCCAGGGAGGTCGGAAACGGCCACAAACCGGAATCCTTTGGTCGCAGGTTCAAGTCCTGCACGGCCTACCACTCGAATACTAGACAGCCAGGGGGACGCAATGACGGATGAGATAGCTGTGGCGCAGGCGGCAATCGACGCCCTGTATGAAGCAAATCCGGACAATGATTTCATTGTCATCAGCCACCCGATCGAGCGGGCGCTGCACCATAAGCTGACCACCGTTCTGGAGAAGAACAAGCAGAACGGCGGCACGCGCAAGAAGTGCACGGTTTTCCTCACGACGTATGGTGGCGATGCCCATGCCGGTTTCCGTGTGGCTCGATGCCTTCGTCATCACTACAAGAGTGTTCGTCTTGTGGTCACGAGCTACTGCAAGAGCGCAGGCACGCTGATTGCCATCGGGGCGGATGAACTTGCTATTGGTGATGTTGGTGAGCTTGGGCCGCTTGATGTTCAAGTCAGCAAGCCGTCGGAAATCTTGGAGCGGGGCTCCGGCTTGGACTACACGCAGGCTCTTATGGTCGCGCTGGAGCATGCTCAGACGGCCTTCAGCCAGAACCTGCTTCAGATGCGGGGGCGCCTACGCTTGTCGACCAAGATGGCGGGTGAACTGGCGTCTCGCCTCGCGTGCGGTGTTGTGGAGCCGTTGTATGCGCAGATCGACCCGAACAGGATTGGCGAAATGCAGCGAGCAATCCAAATTGCGAGCGAGTACGGTCGGCGCTTGAACGGGCATGGCAGCAATCTCAAGGAGGGGGCGTTGGATGACCTTGTTGCGGGCTACCCCTCGCACAGCTTTGTCATTGATCGAAAAGAAGCTCGCCAACTGTTCAACTCAGTGGATTCCCTCACGCCCGCAGAGCAACACGCATGCAATACACTGTGGTTTCTCATGCGGGATCAGATAGAGTTCTGTGACCTGCTACAACCTTCAAGCAAGCAACCGGAGAACAGCGATGCTCAACAAGCAGAGAGCGGAGATGACGCGGTTGAGCCTGAGCAGCAAAACGCCGCTGCACCAGACCTTGACGTCGCCCAAGGTGGCAACGCTGCCCAGTAGCACGGTGGAAGTGCAACGACAGCAGGCCGAGCGTGCATTCGACATGGCTCGGATGATTTCGGGCAAGCAACAGCAGTTGAACCTCAAGCGCTCACACGTCTGAAGTGCCGAACGCGATTTCCGGCAAAGCCCGCCCGTTGGCGGGCTTTGCCATTTTACAGAGTCCCTTCGGGCTCGTATGACTCGGATAGACGGTCGCCCTTCGACGAAGTTGCAATTGCTTCACCAGCAACTGCAACTCGAAGGAGCCCGACATGACCACAGCCACCCAGACCCCGAACGTCACCCAGCAACTGGACGCCTTGTTCGATCAGGTCGGCGTTGATGCCCTCGCGCTGAACTTCGCGCAGGCGCTCGCCGAGGCGGCGGGCCTGAACCGCACCAGCGCCGGCATCCGCTTCTACCGCTGGCGCGCTTTGCGGCTGGCGCAGGAGCAGCAAGCGGCTTGAGCCGTTGATGTTTCGTGGGAGCCGCCTTCGGGCGGCTTTTTGCTGACCGAGACTTATATAACTCTGCGGGTCGATCTTGCGCTAGAGTCGCTTCACCGCGCGGTGCTCCTACCCGTCATCCCTTCGATGACACTGCGCGGGTCGGCATGGGCCGGCTGGTGGGGGTTTTCACAAACCGCCCGACCTGCCGGCTTTTTCCTTTGGTGGCTGGCCTGTGACGGCAACACCGGAGAATGAAATGAATGCCACCTCAACGCCCACCGCGAAGCGTCTTGCTGAATTTGTGCATCTCGATGGCGCGACCGTGATCACGGTCGACGTCTGGGATACCTTGGGTGACCGGACTACAGCGTGCCCCGAGCGCGAAGAATGCCTCTTGACCGATCTGCAGGATTTCATCGTCAAGCGCCTGGACGAACTTTTGCGGGAGCGCTGGTTGCGCGCTCAAGGATGGACCGTGTTCGCTGGGCCGCCGCCGTGGCAACAGTGGGACAACTATCAGCGAGGGCGCTTCAACAAGGTGACGGGCCAGTACGACGGGGGCGACGGCTGCATTGCCGGCTACTACTGACGGCCCCGGCAACCTCGTTCAATTGGCCCGCCAGCCGTCGCGGCGGGCCAGGGCAAGGGGTTGGGTGCGGAGGCCGGTTGCGGCAGCGCCTGGGCCGCTTTTTCGGGTGGCGCACTACGGCCTGCGTACAGCCGAGCGGCGCCGGTCATGCCGGCACTGGGTAGCGGCACAGGATTGGGTGTCCTGTGGTCAAAACGAAGCCCGCACGGTGGCGGGCTTCGAGTACAGGGTCACCGCCAAGGAGAAGGCGGCTCCTGCTGGTCCCGTTGATGGGCCTCGTACCCCCGCCACGGCAGACGGTGACCTTTGCACCGCGCGGGGTCGGTTCACCGCGAGGGTGATCTGTTGGCGCGGGTCATGGGGTCGGGCAGGTCGGGCAGCTTGACTTCTTCGCCACGGTCCTCGGAACAGGCCAGAAGCAAAGCCGATTGCTGACGACTTGCCCGTTCTTCCCAAGCGTCAACGCTCATGGGCGGCGGCAGCAGCATCACGCCGACCTGGGCAGCCGGTGTGCGCAGCTTCGCCAAGCGGGCTAATGCAGAGGCAGATGTCCGCATGTGTCATCCAATCCGTAGGCGCCGCGAAGCGCCTGAAGCGCTCTGTGAGCAGCCTTGAGAGGCACGCGGGGCGCCTTCGATTCCACCATCCACCACAGGCAAGCCAGCGCGTTCTCCCGGTTGTCCTCTTCAAGCCAGGTGAGCGCAGACTTGCCCGGCATGTCATAGACGCAACTCACCACGACCGAGGCATCGGTCCTTCGCCCGGTGGCGAACAGATAGTGGGCGACGGATTGGACGCGCTCGCAGAACGCGGCGTCGGTCTCACCGTTGGTCCGAAGCACCGTTTGTCGCCATGTCGGGCCGTCTGGGTGGCGGCGGATGACGCGTAGCGCATCCGGCGCGATGCCCATGCGGACGTTCTCATAGGGATAGTCGAACATCGCTCAGCCCTCCTCGGCGCCGGGCGCCACATGCACGACCGTCGCCGGCAGCGCGGGCGGCTGGTTCTCAAGTTGCAGCAACTCGTCGGCCACGCGCAGCGCGCTGAAGGAGTGAAGGCACTCGATCAACATCTTGCCGGTGTCCGGGTCCAACTCGCCGGCGCTGATGGCCGCCATGACCTGCCGGGCCTGCGCTTCCAGCGGCGCGTCAGCGTCCAGTTCAAACGTGACGGTCGGCGCTTTGGCCTTCAGCGCCGGGCTGATTCGTTGCAGGGCGATGTTCGCGGCTTGCAAGTCGCCTTCCAGCGCAGCGGCGATGACACGCTGCATGATGGCCTCGCCGTGCGCGGCAACCTGTGCTTCGAGCGGACTCTTCTTGTTGGGCACGCCCTTCTTGCGACCGGCCGGGTTGCCGCTCGACCCCGGCGCGAACTTGCCGTTGACGCGCGCCGGTTCAGTCGGGAGTGTGGGTTGATCCTCGGGCTTCCATTCGGTGCCCCACGGCGGCGGGATGTGTTGTGTGGTCATGGCGCTGTTCTTCTGCTCGTTCTTGCAGTGCTCAACCCAGCACGGCGCCGAGCGCTGCCAGCGACCTGCGCGCCCGGCCCTGCTGCTCGCGCAGCTTGGCAACAACGCCGCGCTTGACGCCCACCGCACGCTCGGCGCTGGCGAGGAAGATGCTGCCTGCTTGGGTCAGTCTTGCCTCGGCCTGTTCGAGCATCGCCAGCCGCTTGACCGCCTGCGGGTTCAGCGCCCGGTTCAGCTCCCCGTTCAGCGTGGTCAGCAGGGCGGGCTCGACCCCGCTAAGGTAGCTCGGCGCCTTCAGGACAGCGCTCAACGTCGTCGCGTCACCGGCCTTGGCCTGGGCTTGCAGGAAGCCGATGCGCTCGGCAGGCTTGAGGGACTTAACGTGTTCGCGGATTTCCCGACCCAGCTCCGGGCTGACCGCCGCAGCCAGCGGCTTGGACAGCTCGGCGCGCTCGGCCGCGATGGTCTTCTTCAGCGTTGCCAGGGAGACGTCAACGGACTTGCTCACCTTGGCGGTGAGCTTGTCGGCCAAGTCGCCGACAGCGATGGCGCGGGCGGCGTCCGTCAGCGTCGGGTCGGCCTGCAAGGACTTGCGAGCCTCGATGATGTTGGCGCAGGCCGTATGAAGTCCGTCCATGGCGTTGACCACATGCTCCAGGCCCCAGCCTCCGAACTCCTCGTAGCCATCGAGGCCCGTGATGTTGCCGGGCGCGAGCGACACGGACGGCAGGACGAGCGGGTCTTTCGACCACACGAGATCCGCGGCCGGGCTGGGTCGGCCCTTGGGGGCCTGGAATGCGGCGTCGAGCGGCGACGGGTGCAGCGGCGCGGGCGGCACGCTGGTCACATCGGGATCTGCGCCTTCGTGTTCGGTCTCGTTCGGGTCGGTGGCGGTTTGCATGGTTTGCTCCTGCTGGTTACCTGCTGCGGCGTACAGCCTGCGTGCAGCGCCCCAGCACAGTAGCTTCCCGCGCCTGCAATTGGGTTTGATAACAGGCACTTGGCGGCGCATAGCCACAGGACAGGCAGTTCTATGCGGCGCGCTGATGCAGGCGCAATAGCAGCAATAGCGGGAATAGCAGTAGCAGGCAACCCAGCGGCAACGCGCCAGCCGGCATAGCCACGGGGCCGGGTCTTGCTGTGGCTAAGAGAAGTAGATGTATGAAGGTTTCAAGAGAATGCTTTGCGCATGCCCGTACACGCACGGGCGCCCCCCTGTGGCCACTGCTATTGCTGCTATTCCCGCTATTTGCCGCCCTGCGCGCCGCTGCCTGCTACCGCTATTGCTGCTATTCATGCTACTGCGTCGTCACTTCGAACGTGTCCTGGTACTCCCGCAATACTGCGGCAGGCAGGACCAGCGTGTTCAAGCTCCGGTCCTTCTTGTCGCATTCTTGGTAGATGCGCCCGTGGGCAATGAGAACGTCCAGCGCCGCGTCGCGGGCGGCCTTTGTGCGCAGCTTGTTCGGCCCGAGTCGAAGTACGGAGGCCGCCGGATAGGTTCTTCCTTCCCTCGCGAAGCACTGTTCCGCCAGCCACCATTCAAGGGCTTCCGCATTAAGGATCGCCTCTGGGACGGCCATCGTTTTCTGGAAGCGCAGGGCCTCATCCAAGTACCAGCGGGCAACGTCCGCGCCGGCCCGCATGTGGTCAGGCGTAATCACGACATTGCCGTCCGTGGGCCACTCGTCGAACATCGCAAAGCACGCGGCGAGCCGTGCGGCGTTGTCGGCCGATTTGCTGGCCGCTCCGCGAACATCGCTGTACTTGAACCGCGGGCCGAGTTCTTCCTCGATGGAGTCGTGATAGTCGATCCAAATGCCTTTCGTCTCAGGCACAGCGTTCAGCCTCAACTCGTGGAGCAACAGCTTGCCGTCCGGGTCGAGGCGGTGGCACCGAAGCAGATGCTTGAGGCGCTCCTTGAACGCAGTCAGTGCCTGCCGGCCGTGGTTAGAAAGCCGGTAGAGGCGCATGCCCTGGGTGGATGACGGAATGTTGATCAGGAAGCGCGCGAAGTAGCCCATGCCATCTGCCAGCTCGCCGTTCTTCTTGTGGAACTCGGTCAGTACCGCCGACTGAAGCTGAAGGCCGACGGTCAGGCGGGCGCCCTCAACGTCAGCGCTGAACGATGAGACCCGCTCGCGCTTAATGCGCTGTCCGTCCCAAAGGCCGTTCTGCTGGCCCAGATTGCGCATTACCGACTCTGGGTTCATACCGTGCGCGCCGAGCAACAGGGCGCCCTCTGAAACGGCCGCGTAGCCTCCGGGGTAGCGGGAGAGCGCCATCAGCAGGCTTTCCGGCGTGTCGTCCTGACGCAGGAGCGAAGGTGCCGAAATCATCCGTGGCTCGGCGTTCATGTGGTCGGTCATCCGCGTGGTCAGCTCGCGCTGCCGCGCATCGTCGCCATCTCGCGCTGCCTTCCGTATGGCCTCCTTAATGCCGACGAGTTGCGCGTCCCAGGCTTCGCGCATTGCCCGCGCGGCCTTGATGTTCCGCTCTGCGGCTGCTGCCGCCTCGGCCTCCCATTCGTGGATGGCTGCGGTGAACAGCTTGTCCACCGTGGTCTTCCGCTCGCCGCTTTCGGCCACCGTCATTGCGAAGAGGGAAGTAGGGCCGCGCAGGGAGTCGTCTCGGCTCACGTCCGTCAGCAACTGGACGGCTGCCGCGACGGCAGTGATGGCGCATGTGGCGATCAGTGACCACGGCGCTTGGGTGATGCCCTCTGCCTCGCGCACGGCGGCTGCGAGCAGCGGAGGCAGTCGCTCCAACGGGAACTCCTTCTGATGCAGCGTTCGACGCAATGACACGACCGGCTGAAGGTGCGTTTGGATGGAGTCGGCCTTCTCGGCAATGTCCAGCCAATGCGACCCCGGGTTGGCCTCTTTCGCCATCTTGTCGGCAAGCTCACGCTGTTGCGCGCCGGGCAAGTCCCAGGGCTGGGCCTTGGGAGGCGGAGCGGGCTGCCAGAACTGCGGCGCGGCGGCCTGGGCGGGCGCTGGTGCCATGTTTGCCGCGCCTCCCTGGCCTGGGTAGCTGGCCGGGCCTTGCGGGGCACCTGGGGGCACCAGGGCGGCCGGCTGCTGTTCAGCTTGCCCAGCGAGCGGGACGGTACCCACAATGGGCGCGTTTGCATTGGTTGGGGCCGGCACCGGGGCAAGGTGCTCGGCCCTTTCTTTTGACCAGTCGGTCATGGTGATATTCCTTCGGGCGTACAGCGCTCAGACAGCGGCTCGGCTGCGAGGCGCGATTGCATTGGTGGACGCTGAGGACTGCGCGTCCTGCGTCGGTGTGGTCAGGCTGCGACCGGCTCGGCGCGGCAGGTCGTGGAGGTGTAGGTGCTGGCGTCGAGCCATGCCTGCACATCGCCACGGCGGTAGCGCACAAGGTGGCCCGCCTTCTTGAACTGCGGCCCCTTGCCGAGCAGACGCCACTTCCGCAGCGCGGCGGGCTTGCACTTCAGCCAGGAAGCCAGTTCAGCCTCGTCGATGAGGTCGTCAGGGGATTGGTTCGCGTTCATGTGGTCAGTCCTCGTCGGGTGCTGCCACGCGCGAAATAAAAATGGGCGAGGCAGCGGATTGATCGAATCCGTGCCCCGCCCATGCGGGTTCCTGCCGCGCCGTCAACAGACCATGCTGTTACTGACGGCGCGCGGTAGCCAGTGACCAAATACTACCCATGTTCACCAGCCCCGGGAGGTTGATTACGCGCACCATCCGCTATCGCGTGGCGTGCCATCAGGCACTCTTTTTCCGAGGCAGTTTTACAACGTTCCGGCCGGCCGCAATGTTGGCCTGCGTCACGATCCAGGCGCCGATGCGCTCAACCTCCGGTGCCGCCCAACGAAGATCGGAGGTTTCCCTGTAGTGCCGGTTGACCACGGTGGTTGGAACGTGCCCAGTCAGCAGTTCCACGGTATCGAGGTCGATGCGCAGCACGTTCAGAGCCAGGGTCGTGAAAGTGGCGCGCAGGCTGTGTCGTGTTTGGGCGCAGCCCGCGGCTTCGATCACCGCGCGCATGGCCGCGCCGCGCGGGACGCCGATGGGGCTATTGCCCTTTGCAGCCTGGAACACGTACTCGCACCCTTTGCGGCGTGGACGGGCCGCAATCAAGGCCCGTGCCGGCGCAGACAGCGGGAATGTCCAAGGGCGGCCATTCTTCGAGTCTGGCAAGTGCCATGATCCAGCGTCGTCGCGCAAGTCAACGCGGTCCCAGGTCAAGCCCAGCGTTTCTTCCTTGCGGGCTCCGGTGAGCAACATGAATGCCAGCACGTCAGCCTGCGTGTGCGCAGTTGGCAGCGCTGGCGCAGACCGGATGGACCTGAGGGCTTCCCACACGTGGCCGATGCGTTCCATTGGAACCATGTCCGAGCGAGCCCTCGGGGGCGCCATCTGGCCTTTCAGCACGCGCACTGGGTTCTCGCGGATCAGCGGTTCGTCTCCTACCCGGTACTTGTCCATCGCCCAGTTGATGAGGGCGCGGAGGATCACGAATGCGCCGCGAGCAGAGGTTGGCGCCGGCCGGTCGCCGTTGAGCCCGCCGCGTGCTAGCTCGGCATGTCGCGCCTCGCACATGGCTCGCGTGATTGCCTTGATGGGTTTGTCCTTCCAGGCAGCAAACGACTTGTCTACGTGGATGTTGATGTCCCGGATCGTGTTCGCTTTCAGAGGGCCATTGCGGGTCTTTTTGTTGGCGATGTAGTGCACGCGAACATCGTCCAGCGTTACTGCCTCGGCCTTGGTGCGCTCGGCGTCAACGACCTTGCTCACCCTGGCCTGCTCCTGCTCGGCCTGCGGGTCACGGCCCATGTCCATCATGTTGCGCAGCTTGCGCGCGCGCTGGCGTGCGCCATGCCGGGCTTCGTCCTTGCTCGTGTCGTCGCCTTCCAGCGGCATCGCGTCAACGCGGCCGATGGTGATACGGCGCTCAATGCCAGCGCCCTTGACCCGGCCCTGGAATACGTAGGTCTTCGCGCCGCGCACGGTGACGCCGTCCTTGATGTGGTCAGGCAGGGCGCGAATGCCTAGGCCGCGGACCTCGGTATCCCACAGGATCAACTGCGATGTACCTGCCGGGCAGGCGTGGGCCTTGACCACGGGCACCGTCAACTTCACCTTGCTGCTCTTCATGCTGCACCTCCAATAAGCTCAACAGCTTCAAGGGAGGCAAGCGCCGGCACAACCTGATCATGCAGTTCGCGCTGTCCGCGCAGCACTACCGCTAGCGTTGCTAAAACGCGATCAGCCGGCCGCGCCCATGACTCCGGCAGCGGCACGCGCGGCACCTGGGCAGCGCACCGTTCGGCGAGCCGCTGCTGATAGCGCAGCGCGTAGTGAACGAACTGCGCAGTCGATAGCGGGGCCTTGTTCAGCACCGGCACCCAGCTATCGGCGGGGCCGGCTACGTCGATGGCAATCGCCAGCAACGAGCTTTCGGTCAGCGCCTCGGGTACGCATTGCCATGCGAACTGGAAGGCCTCGTAGAGCGCGTCGGCGTGGTTAGCCGGGCGGGTGGCGTCGAGGGTGAAAGGGATGACCGCAAGGTCGCGGGGTGCGCCAGCGTTCTCGACGCAGGCGAGCCGCACCCTCCCGGGGTGGCGGGATGATGGAAAATGCATTGTTGACCGTCCTCGGTAACAGGAAGGTTGACCACGCACCTCGGACGGTTGCCGCCGTCGCGGGGTGCACCTACATCGGCGCCTTGCCGGGCGCCGCTGTCAGTCCAGTGTACGGTCGCTGTAAGCACCAGCCGTCACAGGCGGGCGCAATGGGTAGCAATCAAGTGCTGTCGTAAGTGCCTGTCAGGGCGTGGTTTTCGCGGTGCGTAGCAGTGCAGCGCAAGCCGTCGCAACCGGCCGTCCGTAACTCATAATCCTTTGGTCATTGGTTCAAGTCCAATACGGCCTACCAAAATTTCCCGTTTGGTATCAGCAGCGTAGCGCTTGCGCTGTTGCGTCGACGGCTATTCACCATAGCCGCCAAGGTCACAGCTTCGGTACACCGTCACCCGAAGGAGACCATTCGTGGCCAGCATCATCAAGACGCCTTCCGGCACCTGGAAGGCCATCATCCGCAAGGTCGGCTTCCCGACCACCACAAACACCGTCAGTGCGAAGCGTGACGTGTTTCTCAGGCTTGATCTGTCAACGTCGCGCATGCTGCGCAAGCCCGTTTCCGTTGAAGTCATCGGGCGCCAGGTCTCGACCTCAACGGGGTGCGGCTGTGGCGTATCGCCGTGTCGTCCCCGTCCTGTTGAACCTGCTTGTTGCCCGAGCCGTGCTGTGCAGGCGTTGCAGTCGGTCGCAAGCATCGGACCGAAGCTGCTTGATGCTGATGCGCCGCAGCTCGCGCCAGACGCTGACGGGAGGGCCGCCGAGCCGCCGCGCCTTAGCTGGGCATCTGGCCTGATGCCCCCGCCACCTCACCGTCGATCCAGCGCGCCCAGGGCCTCGACGAGTGTGCGGTTGAAGCGCTCTGGCGCCTGCATCTGCGGTGCGTGCCCCAGGCCGGGGAATTCGATGAGGCGGCCTTGGGGGATGGTCTTGATGACTTGCTTGCCCAGCAGGTCGTAGCGCCCGATGCGGGCCTTGACGTCCGGCGGTGCGATGTCGCTGCCGATGGCGGTGGTGTCGGCGGTGCCGATCATCAGCACGGTGGGCACCTTCAGCAGCGGGAACTCGTAGACGACCGGCTGCGTCCAGATCATGTCGTAGATGAGCGCCGAGTTCCACGCGACGATCTCATGCCCGGGGCCGCTGTTCAGGCCGGCGAGCATGGTGACCCAGCGTTCGTACTCGGGCTTCCATTGGCCGCCGTAGTAGGTGTTGGACTCGTATTTGCGGAGGCTGTCCGCTGAGAGCTTCAGTTCGCGCGCATACCAGTCGTCCACGCTGCGGGACGGGACGCCCAGGGCTTTCCAGTCTTCCAGGCCGATCGGGTTGACGAGCACCAGTTGCTCCACCGACGCCGGAAACATCAGTGCCTGGCGGGTGGCGAGCATGCCGCCGGTGGAGTGGCCGACGAGCGTCGCCCGCTGGATGCCGAGCTTTTGCAGCAGCGCCTGCGTGTTGGCGGCCAGCTGCTGGAAGCTGTATTGGTAGTGCGCGGGCTTGGTGGAGGCGCAGAAGCCGATCTGGTCGGGCACGACGACGCGGTAGCCGGCGCCCGCCAGCGCGGCGATGGTGGACTCCCAGGTGGCGCCGCAGAAGTTCTTGCCATGCATCAGCACGGCCACGCGCCCGTTGGCCTCGCCGCGCGGCGGCACGTCCATGTAGGCCATTTCCAGCGCCTGGCGCTGCGACTGGAACGCGTAGCGCTCGACGGGATGCGGGTAGTCAAAGCCTTGCAGCTCGACGCCATAGCTGGGCGAGGCCGGCGCGGCGCACACCTGGCTGGCAACGAACAGAGCCAGGGCGGGCAGCAGGCCAAAGAATCTTGAGGGCGGCACGGTGTTTCCTGTGCGAGGTTGATCGGAGGGGCAGGCCCTCAGTTTCGCGCGGCCTTCGCGGCCGGCGGGTCGCGGCGGTTGCCTCGGGCGCCTGCGGCGCTGGCATCGCGCGCTGCGCGGTAGGACGCGTCCACTAGCGCCTGCTGCTCCGGCGCGAGCACGGCACGCAGGGCTTCCCAGCGCTGGCTGAGGTCGGCCAGGGCGGCGACCCAGTCCTGGGCTTCGTCGGACTGCGTGCGCAGGTCGCGGCTGACGTCGACCAGCGCCGACACCGAGCTGGGCCGGTGGCGCACGGCGCGGTTCACGCGCTGGGCGTTGGACTGCGCCGCGAGGTCGAGTTCGCGCATGAAGGCGTCGAACACGGGTTGCTGCTGTGGCGACAGGGCCAGGCGAGGGCTGTCAAGCTGCAGCTTGTCGAGCCAGATGCGCCACGGGTCGGGGGCCATCAGGTCGTCGAGCGTGGGCTGCTCCTGCGGCGTGGCTGCGTTGCCGCCCTCACGGCCGCCGCCGCTGTGGCGCCCGCCGCCGCCTGGGCCCATGCCGCCGCCCATCCCCCCGCCCATGCCGCCCCCCATCTGGGCCATGGACGGCGGCGAGGCGGTGGCGATCAGCAGCAGCAGGGCGGCCGACGCGTGGCGCAGCGTGGTGGGCACCCGGGGGCGGTGGCAGGCAGAGGTCAGGTGCATCGGCGCAGCATCACCGTGCCGCATGCCCCTCGTTTGGCTTGCCGGTGAAGCGACGTAAAGCCGGGCGTGGGTGGCGGCAGGGCCGCGGCCAGCGCGGCGCTACGACACGTACGACAGCGGCAGTGCCGTCGTGAACTTGAGCTCCTCCATGGCGAAGCTGGAGGACACGTCGAAGAGCTGGGTGCCGGCGATGAGGCGCTTGTAGACCTTGTCGTAGGCGGCGATGTCGGGCACGACGACGCGCAGCAGGTAGTCCACGTCGCCGCTCATGCGGTAGAACTCGACGACCTCGGGGATGGCCTCGACGGTGGCCCGGAAGCGGTTGAACCACTGCTCGGTGTGCGTGTTGGTGCGCACCGCCACGAACACCGTCACGGCGACGTTGACCTTGGCGCGGTCCACCAGCGCCACCTGCGACGTGATGACGCCGGCTTCCTTCAGGCGCTGCACGCGCCGCCAGCACTGCGTGGCAGACAGGCCCACATCCTCGGCCAGCTCGGCAACCTGCCGCTCCGCATCGACCTGCAGCAGATCGAGGAGCTTGCAGTCGATGGAATCGAGTTTCGTCTTTGTCATGAAATCCGGAACGGGCTTGCTTGTGTGGGCAAATTTCTCCCGGATTTTGCAAGATGGTGCCAGGGGTGGGTTTCGAGAATCCCCCGCCATGGAAATCTATCTGGACGCGAACGCCACCACCCCCGTGCTCGAAGAGGCGCGGCTGGCGGCCCTGTCGGTCATGGCGCAGGCCTTTGGCAACCCCAGCAGCATCCACGGCGCGGGCCTGCGGGCGCGGGCGCTGCTCGACGAGGTGCGCGCCACGGCGCGCCGTGTGCTGCAGGCGCCCACGGGGCGGCTGCTCTTCACCAGCGGCGCCACCGAGGGCATCCAGACGGCGGTGCTGTCGGCCATGGTGCACCTGCGCGAGCAGCGCCGTGCGGGCCGGCAGGTGCCCGGCTGCGTGCTCTATGGCGCGACGGAGCACAAGGCGGTGCCCGAGGCGCTGGCGCACTGGAACGCCTTGCTGGGGCTGGAGCTGCGGCTGTTGCCCATTCCCGTGGGCACCCACGGCCGGCACGACCTGGCGTGGCTGCGCGCCCATGCGGCCCAGGCCGCGCTGGTGTGCACGATGGCGGCGAACAACGAGACCGGCGTCATCAGCGATCTCGACGGCATCGCCGCCGTGCTGAAGGGGCGCGACGCGCTGTGGCTGGTCGACGGCGTGCAGGCGCTGGGCAAGCTGCCGCTGCACCTCATCGAGCGCCGCATCGACTACGCGCCGTTCTCCGGCCACAAGCTGTATGCGCCCAAGGGCGTGGGGCTGCTGTACGTGCGTGAGGGTGCGCCGTTCACGCCGCTGCTGGCCGGCGGCGGCCAGGAGGGCGCGCAGCGTTCCGGCACCGAGAACATGGCCGGCATCGCGGCGCTTGGCGCCGTGCTGACGGCCCTGGAGGGCGGCCAGACCTTCGCGCCGCCGCAGGTGCTGGCGCGCTGGCGCGACCAGCTTGCGCAGGCGCTGCGCGAGGCGTTCGCGGGGGTGGTGTTCAACGCGCCGTTCGAGGTCAGCCTGCCGACGACGCTGAACCTCTCGGTGCCCGGCCTTGCCGCGCGGACGCTGCTGGACCTGTTCGACGCCGCCGGCCTGCGTGCCAGTGGCGGCTCGGCCTGCGGGTCGGCCAAGGCGCGGCCCAGCGACGTGCTGCTGGCCATGGGCTTGCCGGCCTGGCAGACGGCTTCGGCGGTGCGCCTGTCCTTCGGCGCCGCAGACAGCCCCGAGGTGATGGCCGAGGCCTGCCGCCGGCTCAAGGCCTGCGGCGACGCGTTGCGCGAGGCCTGCCAGACCCCCGAGCCGGCCGCAGTGCCCCTGCCGGCCGAGGGCATCACGCGCTTCGTCGTCGACGCGGCCTGTTGCTACATCCTGGCGGACCGGGCGTTTCGCGAGTGCGTGGTGGTGGACCCGCTGCCCGAGCTGACGCAGCAGATCGCGCAATGGCTGCGCTGCCGCGGCTGCACCGTGGCCGCCGTGCTGGACACCCATGGCCATGGCGACCACGCATCGTCGGCAGAGGCCTTGCGTGCCGCCATTGCGGACCTGCTGCCGCCGCCCGAGCCGCTGGACGCGCTGGGCTGGCCGCTGGGCGCGGCGGAGCTGCGCTTCGGCGCGCAGCGGCTCACGCGGCTGGCCGTGCCCGGGCACACGCAGGACTCCACGGTCTATCTGCTGGCCGACGCCGGCGGGCTGCGCGCGGCGCTGGTGGGCGACACGGTCATGCCCGGCGCGCTGGGGCGCAGTGATTTCCCGGTCAGCGCGCCGCTGTCCTATGTGGCCTCACTGCAGGCGCTGGAGGGCGCGGTGGGCCGGCACACGCTGCTGTTGCCGGGGCATGACTACGACAACCGCCTGGCGACGACGCTGGCCATCGAGTGCGCCGCGCAGCCGCTGCTCGAGGGCGCGCTGAGCGGCCGCCTGGGTGCCGAGGCGTTTGCGCAGGCCAAGGCCGCGCTGGAGCGCGAACTGGCGCCCACCGAATTCGACACCATGGCCTGCGGGGCCCGCGTGGACGACTGCGGCATGGCCGAGCGCGTGGAGGTGCGGCCGGCCGACCTGCACGACTGGCTGCAAGGCGCCGAACGGCTGGTGCTGGTGGACGTGCGCGAGGCGTACGAGCAGCGCCTGAGCCCGCTGGCCCGCAACTGGGCCGGCGCTGCCGGGGCGGAGGTCGAGGCCGTGCCGCTGTCCGTGCTGTTGAGCCGTTTGCCCGATTGGCAGCGGCTGCCGGCCGACGTGCGCCTGGTGTTCTGCTGCCGCAGCGGCAACCGCAGTGCGCAAGCCGCGCGGGCGTTGCGGCGGCTGGGCCACCGGCAGGCCTATAGCCTGGCCGGCGGCTTTGCCTTGCTGCCGCAGGCCGATGCCCGCGTTCACCGGCTGAACCAAACGCCGCCGCCCGCTGCCGGGTTTTGATTTCGCCGCAGCGGGCAGTCGTTAGGATGCGGCGCCATGCGCAATCGCATCGACGAAGAAATCACTTTCCGCAAGCTCGAGATCCTGCTGGCGTTCATGGAGAGCGGCAGCCTGTCGCGGGCCGCCGAGCGGCTGGGCATCAGCGTGGTCAGCGTGCACCGCGCGCTGCACTCGCTGGAGACGGGCACGCGCTGCAGCCTGTTCCGGCTGGAGGGCCGCAACTTGCAGCCCAACGATGCCGCGCATGCGCTGGCCGACGTGGCGCGCGAGGTGCTGGAGGCCATGGCGCAAGGCATCCGCGTGACGCGTGAGATCGCCGGCTATGCGGCGGACCGCATCCGCATCGGCTCGCTCTACTCGCTGACCAGCGTCACGGTGCCGGCGCTCATCATGGGCCTGCGGCTGCGCCGCCCCGACGTGCAGACCGAACTGGTGCTGGGCTCCAACTGCGAGCTGTTGCGCAAGCTCCGTGAGGGGGCGCTGGATGCGACGGTCATGGGCATGCCCGAGGACGCCGCGGACGTGGAGTCGCAGCCGCTGTTTGAGGACGAGATCTTCTTCGCCGCGCCGGCCGATTCGCGCTACGCGGGCATGGACGAGGTCGACCTGAGTGCGTTCGCCGACGAGCGCTTCGTGTCGTTGAACGAAGGCTATGTGACGCACGACCGCTTCGTCGATGCGTTCCGCGTGGCGGGCTTCGACCCCAACGTGGTCATGAGGACCAACGACATCTTCTCGCTGATGAACCTGGTGGGTGGCGGCATCGGCTGCACGCTGCTGCCGGGGCGCATTCGCGGTGTGCTGCCGCGCAATGTGTGCCTCGTGCCGCTACAGAAAAAATACCGGATGCCACACCGGATCTGTGTGGTCTTCTTGCGTACCCGAGAGCGCGACCCTAACCTCCTGTCCTTGCTGGCTGCATGTCGCAGCCACGCGGACAGCCTTAAGGGTTAACCCACGATCTTTTCAGCCGGCGTAAACGTCGCCTGACGAGGTTGATTGATCGGCGGGGCGGGCGGCTTCCAAACTAAGGATGCTGACCGCCAACCCTAGGCGCACTCTGGAGACAACCTGATGAACCTGACACGACGTCAATGGGTCGCCGCCGCCGGCGCGGCCGCTGCTACTGGCTGGACCGATGCCTTTGCCCAGACGGGCGGCCTGAAGATCTCGCACCAGTTCCCCAGCGGCACGCTGACCGAGGGTGACTTTCGGGACCGTCTGTGCCGCCGCTTCGCGGCCGAGATCGACAAGCGCACCAGCGGCGCGTTGAAGGCGTCGGTCTATCCCGGCTCGTCGCTGATGAAGACCAATGCCCAGTTCTCGGCCATGCGCAAGGGGGCGCTGGACATGAGCCTGGTGCCGCTGTCCTACGCGGGCGGCGAGGTGCCCGAGACGAATGCCGGCCTGATGCCGGCACTGGTGCCCAGCTACGAGCAGGGCGCGGCCTGGAAGGCGGCCGAGGCCGGCAAGCTGCTGTCCAAGGTGCTGGACGACAAGGGCGTGATGATTGTCAGCTGGGTTTGGCAGGCAGGTGGCGTGGCCAGCCGCGCGCGGCCCCTGGTGACGCCCGACGATGCCAAGGGGTTGAAGGTGCGTGGCGGCAGCCGCGAGATGGACATGATGCTCAAGCAGGCGGGCGCCTCGGTCATCACGCTGCCGTCCAACGAGATCTACGCGGCCATGCAGACCGGCGCGATGGATGCCGCCATGACGTCGTCCACCAGCTTCATCTCCTTCAAGCTGGAAGAGCTCGCCAAGCACCTCACCTCGGGCCGCCAGCGCACCTACTGGTTCATGCTGGAGCCGCTGATGATCTCCAAGGAGGTGTTCAACCGGCTGCCGAAGGCGCATCAGGAGGTCATCATGGCCGTCGGCGCCGAGATGGAAGTCTTCGCGCGTGACGCGGCCAAGGCCGACGACCAGCTGGCGGCCTCGGTGTACGCCAAGGCGGGCGCCAAGGTCTACGACATGGACGAGGCCACGCTGAACAAGTGGCAGGCCATTGCACGCGAGACGGCCTGGAAGGATTTCGGCGAGAAGAACGAGTCTTGCGCCGCCATCCTCAAGGCCGCCCAGAAGCTGCTCTGAGCACGACGATGAGCCACGGCCTTGACACCGGCGCCGCCAGCGCCGGCATCGACCCCGACACGCCCCGCCTGCTGCTGCCCATTGTGCGGGGGCTGAACCTCATCAACCGCACGATGGTCGTGCTCGGCATGCTGGCGCTGCTCGTGGCGTCCAGCGTGCTGACCTACAGCATCATCTCGCGCTACGTGATGAAGGCGTCCACCGACTGGCAGGACGAGGCGGCCGTGTTCTGCCTCGTCGGCGCCACGTTCATGTGCAGCGCCTTCGTGCAGTCGCTGCGCGGCCACGTGGGCATCGAGGCCGTGGCCGGCCTGCTGCCGCGCGCGATGAACAAGCTGCGCCTCATGCTCGTGGACCTCATGTGCACGGCGTTCTGCAGCTTCTTCGCCTGGAAGTCGTGGGCGCTGTTCCACGAGGCCTGGGTGGAGGGGCAGACGACCTCGTCGTCCTGGGCGCCGCCGCTGTGGATCCCGTACGGGCTGATGGCCGCCGGCATGACGCTGATGAGCGTGCAGCTGCTGGTCCAGCTCATCGCCCGCCTCAACGGGCTGTTCAAGACATCACAAGGGGCTGCGGCATGAGCATGCTCGTCCTCGGCTCGCTGTTCGGCGTCGTCACGCTGCTGTTCATGTTCTCGGGCGCGCCCATCGCGTTCGCGCTCGGCAGCGTCGCGGTGCTGTTCATGGCCATCTTCATGCCGGCGTCCGCGCTGGACACCGTCACGCAGAACGTCTACGAGGAGATGGCCAGCATCACGCTGCTGTCCATTCCGCTCTTCATCCTGAAGGGCGCGGCCATCGGCAAGTCCCGCGCCGGGCAGGACCTGTACGCGGCCATGCACGTCTGGATGGGGCGCATCCCCGGCGGGCTGGGCATTGCCAACGTGTTCGCCTGCGCGCTGTTCGCCGCCATGGCGGGCTCCAGCCCGGCCACCTGCTCGGCCATCGGCAGTGCCGGCATCCCCGAGATGCGCAAGCGCGGCTACTCGCCCGGGTTCGCGGCCGGCATCATCGCCGCCGGTGGCACGCTGGGCATCCTGCTGCCGCCGTCGATCACGATGATCCTGTACGCGGTGGCGGCCGAGCAGTCGCTGGGCCGGCTGTTCCTGGCCGGCATCGTGCCCGGCGTGCTGCTGGTGGTGCTGTTCGCGGTGTACGCGGGCCTGCGCTACCGCAAGGAGCACGCGTTGGCCGAGGCCGAGTTCAATCGCAGCGGTACGGCCTCGCCGCTGCTGGAGCGCGAGAGCTTCACGACGCGCCAGAAGTTCGAGATGCTGCCGCGCGTGGTGCCGTTCGTGCTGCTGCTCATCGGCGTCATGGTGGCGCTGTACGGCGGCTTCGCGACGCCGTCCGAGACCGCCGGCCTGGGCGCGCTGCTGGCGCTGGTGCTGATCGCCGCCATCTACGGCGTGTGGCGGCCGCGCGATGTGGCGCCCATCCTCACGTCGACGCTCAAGGAGTCGACCATGCTGATGTTCATCATCGGCATGTCGCTGCTGTTCTCGTACGTGATGAGCTATCTGCACATCAGCCAGTCGGTGGCGCAGTGGATCGTCGACATGCAGCTGTCCAAGTGGGTGCTGCTGGCGGCGGTGCTGCTGATGGTCATCCTGCTGGGCTTCTTCCTGCCGCCGGTCAGCATCATCCTGATGACCGCGCCCATCATCCTGCCGCCGCTCAAGGCCGCCGGCTTCGACCTGATCTGGTTCGGCATCCTGATGACCATCGTCATGGAGACCGGCCTCATCCACCCGCCGGTGGGGCTGAACATCTTCGTCATCAAGAACATCGCCCCCGACATCGAGCTGCGCGACATCATCTGGGGCGTGCTGCCGTTCGTCGTGCTGATGCTGCTGGCGGTGCTGCTGATCTGCATCTTCCCGGGCATTGCCACGGGCCTGCCGGACGTCGTCATGGGCGCCGTCAACGCCGCACGCTGAAGGAGGCGCCATGAACGCTCCCGTCTGGGACCAGCGCGACCGCCAGCGCCGCGAGCGGCTGGCCGGCGCCGCGCAGGCGCTCGGCAGCCGGCTGCAGGGCCGGCATGTGGCCACTGAGGCCATCGTCGAGCTGCTGGAGGCCGTGCTGCGGCCCGGCGACCGCGTCTGCCTGGAAGGCAACAACCAGAAGCAGGCCGACTTCCTCGCGCAGGCGCTCACGCAGGTCGACCCGCAGCGCGTGCACGACCTGCACATGGTGCAGTCGGTGCTGGCGCTGCCCGAGCACCTGGACGTGTTCGACAGCGGCGTGGCCAAGCGGCTGGACTTCTCCTTCTCCGGCCCGCAGGGCGCGCGGCTGGCCCGGCTGGTGAGCAGCGGCAGCCTCGAGATCGGCGCCATCCACACCTACCTCGAGCTGTTCGCGCGCTACTTCGTCGACCTCACGCCCAAGGTAGCGCTCGTCGCCGCCCATGCCGCCGACCGCCACGGCAACCTCTACACCGGCCCCAACACCGAGGACACGCCGGCCATCGTCGAGGCCACGGCCTTCTCGGGCGGCCTGGTCATCGCGCAGGTCAACGAGGTGGTGCCGGACGGCACGCCGCTGCCGCGCATCGACATCCCCGCCGACTGGGTGGACTTCGTCGTGCCGGCGCCGCGCCCCAACCTCGTCGAGCCGCTGTTCACGCGCGACCCGGCCCAGATCAGCGAGATCCAGGTGCTGATGGCCATGATGGCCATCAAGGGCATCTACGCCGAGTACGGCGTGCAGCGCCTGAACCACGGCATCGGCTTCGACACTGCCGCCATCGAGCTGCTGCTGCCCACCTACGGCGAATCGCTGGGGCTCAAGGGCAAGATCTGCCAGCACTGGGCGCTCAACCCGCACCCGGCGCTGATCCCGGCCATCGAGGCCGGCTGGGTCACGTCCATCCACTCCTTCGGCTCCGAGCTGGGCATGGAGGACTACATCCGCGCGCGCTCCGACGTGTTCTTCACCGGCGCCGACGGCAGCCTGCGCAGCAACCGCGCCTTCTGCCAGGCGGCGGGCCACTACGCCTGCGACCTCTTCATCGGCTCCACGCTGCAGATGGACCTGCAGGGCAACAGCTCCACGGCCACGCTGGGCCGCATCGCCGGTTTCGGCGGCGCACCCAACATGGGGGCCGACGCCCGCGGCCGCCGCCACGCCAGCCCGGCCTGGCTCAAGGCCGGCGGCGAGGCGAGGGCGGGGCGGCCCGGCGCGGCCGGCACGCCGCGCGGCCAGAAGCTCGTCGTGCAGATGGTCGAGACCTTCCGCGAGCACATGCAGCCCGCCTTCGTCGAGACGCTCGACGCCTGGACGCTGCAGCAGCAGGCCGGCATGGCGCTGCCGCCCATCATGATCTACGGCGAAGACGTCAGCCACGTGCTGACCGAGGAAGGCATTGCCAACCTGCTGCTTTGCCGCACCGACGAGGAGCGCGAGCAGGCCATCCGCGGCGTGGCCGGCTACACGGCCGTGGGCCTGGCGCGCGACGCACGGCTGGTGGAGAACCTGCGCGACCGTGGCGTCATCCGCCGCCCGGCCGACCTCGGCATCGACCCGCGCGACGCCACGCGCAACCTGCTCGCGGCGCGCAGCATGCGCGACCTCGTGCGCGCCTCGGGCGGGCTGTACGTGCCGCCCAGGCGCTTTCGCAACTGGTGACCCGGAGCCCGACGATGAGCCTCCAACCCGGCCTCCAACCTGGCCTCGAAACCCTGGACTACACCTTCGCCGGCACGCGGCCGGCCGGCGCCTTCGAGCCCGTGCTGGTCGGCGTGGTCGGCTCGGGCAATCTCGAGGTGCTGCTGGAGCCCGCGCCGGGCAACGACTGCAGCATCCACATCGAAACCTCCGCGCGCGGCTTCGGCAGCATCTGGGCCGCCGTCGTGCGCGACTTCCACCAGCGCCACGGCCTGGCCGGCGTGCAGCTGTCCATCCACGACATGGGCGCCACGCCCGCCGTCGTCAGCCTGCGGCTCGACCAGGCCGCGCGGGAGCTGCAGCCATGATCTCCTATGCCGAATGCTCGGCGCGCGAGCGCCTGGCGTTGATCGTCGACACCGGCAGCTTCCACGAGTGGCTGCCGCCCGCGCTCAAGCTCACCAGCCCGCACCTCGCGCAGCTGGGCGTGCCGTCGTCCTTCGACGATGGCGTGGCCATCGGCCGCGCGCAGCTGGCCGGGCAGCCCGTCTTCGTGGCCGCGCAGGAAGGGCAGTTCATGGGCGGCGGCGTGGGCGAGGTGCATGGCGCCAAGCTCGTGGGCCTGCTGCGCCGCGCGCTGCGCGACCGCCCCCGCGCCGTGCTGCTGCTGGCCGAGTCCGGCGGCGTGCGCCTGCATGAAGCCAATGCCGGGCTCATCGCCGTCTCGGAGGTCATGCGCGCCGTGCTCGACGTGCGTGCCGCCGGCATCCCGGTCATCGTGCTCATTGGCGGCAGCGGTGGCTGCTTCGGCGGCATGGGCATCGTGGCGCGCTGCGCCGACCACATCGTCATGAGCGATATCGGCCGGCTGGCCATGTCCGGGCCCGAGGTCATCGAGGCCTCGCACGGCGTGGAAGAATTCGACTCGCGCGACCGCGCCCTCGTCTGGCGCACCACCGGCGGCAAGCACCGCTGGCTCACCGGCGACTGCGACGTGCTGGTGGAAGACGACGTCATCGCCTTCCGCACCGCCGCCATCTCCGCGCTGGGCGCCACGCGCCCGGTGACGCTGGACGCGCTGGAGGCCGAGCACGCGCGGCTGAGCGCCCGCCTGGCCTTCGACGGCGCGGAGGCCACGGCGCTGTGGTCTTCGCTCGGCGTGGGCGCCGCCGAGCGCATCCCCGATCTCGACGTGGCCGGCGTGCTGGCCCTGGGAGCCCCATGATGGACTGGCAGACCCTCGCAACCCAGCTCTTCGGCGCGGCGCACGGCATTGCCCGCGACGGCGACTTCCTGCACGGCGAGGTCGAGTTCGACGGCGAGCCGCTGACCGTCATCGGCACCACCGACCACGCCCCCATCGGCGTGCAGCTGGCGCTGCGCCAGGCCCGCGCCGTGCTCGACGCCATGGCCCGCCACCCCGGCCGTGCGCTGCTGCTGCTGATCGACACGCAAGGCCAGCAGCTGCGCCGCCGGGACGAGCTGCTGGGCATCAACCGCGCGATGGCGCACCTGGGCATGTGCATCGACCTCGCCCGCCGGCGCGGCCACCGCGTGCTGGGCCTCGTCTACGACCAGGCGCTGTCGGGCGGCTTCATCACGTCCGGCCTCATCGCCGATGCCTGCGACGCGCTGCCCGAGGCCGAGATCCGCGTCATGCGGCTGCCGGCCATGGCGCGCGTCACCAAGCTGCCGGAGTCGCTGCTGGCCGAGCTGTCGCAGGACAACCCCGTGTTCGCGCCCGGCGTGCGCAACTACGTGGCCATGGGCGGCGTGCGGCGGCTGTGGCAGGGCGACCTGGCGCAGGCGCTGCGCGAGGCCCTGGCCGACGCCGACCCGCAGGACCGCCGCGCCGAGGCCGGCGCCGCGCGGGGCGGGCGGCGCCTGGCCGCCAGCGTCATCCAGCGCGTGCTCGACGCCGCCTGAGCCATGGTGGTGGCCCTGCACCGGCACCAGATCGCCTGGCTGTCGGCCAGCGGCTGGGCGCACCTGCTCGCCGGTGACTGGGACGCCCAGGCGCGCGACTGCCTGAGCCACTGGGCGGCACACCAGTTGCCGCTCGTCGTGACCCGCCAGCCCGAGGTGGGCGACGCCATCGCGCTGGGCCTGGGCCTGAGCCTGGGCCTGTGCGCGCCGCAGCGCTGGGGCCGGCGGCGCCTGCCGCTGCGCGTGGCCCGCGCCGACGTGCTGCGTTTCGACGAGTTCCCGCCACTCGGCCAGCTCGTCACGCAGCTGCCGCCGGCCGCGCGCGCGCCGGCCCGCCAGCTCGGCGTGGCGCTGCTGGCCTGCGGCGCCACGGCCCGTGTCTACGGCAGCCATGGCTGGCAGCACCTGACCGGCCTGTCGCATGTGCGCGAGGGCTCCGACCTCGACGTGTGGGTCGGCGTGGCCGGCGCCGCGCAGGCCGATGCGGTGGCGGCCGCGCTCCACGCCTTTGAGGCGCCCGGCTGCCGGCTCGACGGCGAACTCGTGTTCGACGGCGACGCCGCCGTCGCCTGGCGCGAGTGGCTGGCCTGGCGCAGCGGCCGCGTGGCGTCGCTGCTCGTCAAGCGGCTGCATGGCGCCAGCCTGCTCACCTCGCTGGAGGCGCTGGCATGACCGCCCGCTGCGCGCCCGTGGCCGCCGCGCCGCGCCCGCGCCGCGTGCCCACGCCGCAGATGATCGGGCGCGCCGCCACGCTGGCGCTGCACGACGAGCTGGCCCTGTCGCCCAAGCCGGGCCTGGTCACGCTGACCGACCGGGGCAGCCATGCCGACATGGATGCCCACACCTTCATGCGCAGCCTGTTCGCGCTGCGCGGCTACTTCGTGCGCATCGCCGAACTGGGCCACGGCGGCGCGCCGTTCGAGGCGCTGGAGCAGTGCGGCATCGCCGCCGAGGCGCGCATGCTGGCGGCCACCGGCGGCGTCAACACGCACCGCGGCGCCATCTTCATGCTGGGCCTGCTGTGCGCGTCGGCCGGCGTGCTGGCGGCCCAGGGCCGCAGCCCGGCACCGGCGGCGCTGCGCGAGGTGCTCACGCAGCGCTGGGGCGAGGCGCTCGCGGCGCGCGCCCTGCGCCCGCCCACGCTGCCAGGCGGTCTGGCCGCGCGCCGGCTGGGGCTGCGCAGCGCATCGGCCGAAGCCGCCGCCGGCCTGCCCACGCTGTTCGACACCGCCATGCCGGCGCTGCGCGCGGCGCAGCAGCGCGGTCTGCCGCCAGCGGCGGCGCGGCTGGACACGCTGTTCGCCGTCATCGCCACGCTGGACGACAGCAACCTGGCCCACCGCGGCGGCCTCGGCGGCCTGCGCTTTGCCCAGGCGGCGGCGCGTGGCTTCCTGGCGGCCGGCGGGGCGGCGGCGCCCGGCGGCATGCAGGCCGCACAGGCCATTGGCGCCGCGTTCGTGCAGCGCCGGCTCTCGCCCGGCGGCGCCGCCGACACCCTGGCCGCCGCCTGCTGGCTGGACCGCCTGCAACCCACCGCCCCGTGAGCCTGGCGCTGCTCTTCCCCGGCCAGGGCGCCCAGCATGCCGCCATGCTGCCCTGGCTGTGGGCGCAGCCGGCGGCCGCGCCGGCCTTGCAGTCGCTGTCGGCCGTGCTCGGCAGCGGCTGGCAGGCCCGGCTGGCCGATGCCGACTGGCTGCACGCCAACGCCGTGGCGCAGCCGCTGTTGACGGGCCTGTGCCTGGCCGCGTGGCGGGTGCTGGCGCCGCAATTGCCGGCCCCGGTCGCCGTGGCCGGCTACAGCGTCGGCGAACTCGCCGCGTTCGCGGCGGCGGGGGTGTTCGATGACGCCGCCGCCGTGCCGCTGGCCGCCGCGCGCGCCCAGGCGATGGACGCCGCTGCCGCCGGCCGGCCGGCCGGCCTGCTGGCCGTGCAGGGCCCGCAGGCGAACGCGCGGGTCATGGCGCTGGCCCAGCCCGGCAGCGACCTCGCCATCGCCATCCGCATCAGCCCGGAGCGCGTCATCGTGGGCGGCCCGTTGGCGGCGCTGGAGGCCGGCGCGGCCGACTGGAGCGCCGCCGGCTTGCGCTGCAGTCGCCTGCCCATCGGCGTGGCCTCACACACGCCAGCCATGGCCCCCGCTGCGGCGGCCTTCGCGGCGCAACTCGCCCACGCGCAGCTGCGCCACGCGCGGGTGCCCGTCGTCTGCAACTTCACCGGCGCCGCCGGCCGCACCCCGGCCGTGCTCGCCCCCGCGCTGTCGGGCCAGATCGCCAGCACCGTGCGCTGGGACGACTGCATGGACACCCTGGCCGAGCGCCAGCCCCGCTGCGTGCTGGAAGTCGGCCCCGGCGCCGCCCTGGCCGCGATGTGGCGCGAGCGCCACCCCGGCATCCCCGCGCGCTCCATCGACGAGTTCAGTGGGGTGGAAGGGGTGGTGCGGTGGGTGGAGGGGGTAGGGGGGGTAAATTAAGGCTTCACCCCTAATGGCTTTGTTTCGCTCTCCATGCCGCAAGAAAAAATCCTGTCAGAAATCACCCAGCCGGCGGATGCGGTGCGCAGCTGCTTTGAGAGCGGCGCTTGTTTTGCGGCCGGCACTCTCGTGCATACCAAGGAGGGACTCAAACCTATTGAGCAGATTCAGGTTGGCGATTGGGTACTGTCCAAACCAGAAAACGGTGGTGAGCAAGCCTGCAAGCGCGTGGTCAAGACGTTTGCTCACCCGCCCGAACGCGTGGTCGAGGTTCAGTATGTGTTGCCGAACCAAGACATCAACAGCAGTCAAGGCTTCAGAGTGGGACGCCTGGTTGCCACACCCAGCCATCCGTTTTGGACCAAGGAGGAAGGGTGGACGGCCCCCATCAATATGCAAGGCTATGGGATGACACACTTCCACTTTGAAGACAAAGATGGGGCTGACCTCGATTACTGCACGATTAAAAACATCTACATTTCAGACCAGCCGAATGTCGGGTGGACGCCTGCTAGGAATACCGTGCGAACTGATGATCTCGGCCACTTGCGCGATTATTTTCATAAAAAATGGCTGGCCCTAGAAGTCTCGGCGATTGACGCGGTGGTCGACATCGACTACGCCGATGACAGGGATGCCCTTTATTTCAAGATGCCGGTCTATAGTCTAGATGTGGAGGATTTTCATACGTATTACGTTGGCGAGCACGGCATTTGGGTGCGCAACCGGAACTGCGGAGGGCTTGAAATTTGGGATTCGCAACGAAAAGTCGGGGTCGGCTAATGGGTAATCCCGAATTTCTTGTCAAGGCCTATAATCAGATGGTCAGCCAGATCGACACTAGCCTGCCAAAGGCGCAGCAATTGGAATTGCTGGACAAGGCTCGCGCGGCTCTGCGCAAGGCCGCCGAAGTGTCGTTGATCGACGCCGACCGGGCCGCGAGCTTGTCCGAAAACGTCTTCCGCAAGAGCTTGCAAAAGCGGACCGAAGAACTGCACGTAGCTAAATTTGCCGGTGAAGCTCTCCAGAAGAAAGCGCTGGCAGAGCTGCGCAAAGTTGCGGTGGGTTGCTTTATCGCCGGCACTTTGGTGCATACCAAGGACGGGCTAAAACCCATCGAGAAAATCCAAGTAGGCGACTTGGTGTTGTCTCGGCCCGATGACCTCACGAAAGGCACCGAAACAGGCTACAAGCGAGTGGCGAAGACTTTTAGATTTGAAGATAAAGAGATCATTCGCTTTGTTTGGTCGCAAGATACTGCTGACGGCCAAGGCGCGAGCCATTCGGTATTTGCTACGCCTAACCATCTGGTCTGGAGCTATCCCCATGGTTGGGTACCGATGGGACGTATGCACATGGTGGGACGCGGAATTCCTGGAACGGTTCCGATTAGCGACAAGCCATGGTGGGGACAGGATTTGGTGATTGCTGACGGTACTGCCGGGCAACGGTATGACGTGTTTGACTTGTTCCGAACCGATCGAGCGGAAGTCGCCTTTGATAACGAGGAGGAGCTTAGCTGGGGCATGGGAGAGTTGATAGACCTTTCGGGCGCTGTTCCCCGATTTTCGCCCGACGAAATGCCCTATGACTACGAAAAATGGGGCGACCCCGTCAACGAAACCCGCCAGCGCTATAGCACCACTGTGTATAACCTGGAGGTGGAAGATTGGCATACCTACTTTGTCGGCGAGGCAGGGCTGTGGGTTCATAACAAAAACTGTGAGGACCCCCCGCAGAAATCGGGGGCACCCATTGGCCCAATCCACCGAACTTAAGCCCCATCACCCCTTGTAGACGAGGCTGGGATGCGGCTTGAGTGGGCGCTTGGGACGAGGGCGGGAGCGGCCCGGGATGTATTTCTGAGCGGTGCGGCCCACCCGAGTTCGACGCCAACCGTCGTAAGTGATTGATCCGTATAGGTCAGCCCTTCGGAATTGCCACTACAGCAGCGTCAACTGGGTGTCGATCGTCGGTTTCTTGATGCAAATCGGGGTCACCCATTAGCCGATCCCGTCTAGTGGCAAACACACGCACAAATCGGGGTCAGGTCTCAAATTTAAACCCCGCTTTCCGAACCGCTTGGTGTACAGGTCGGGCGATGGTTTGAAATTCGACGCACGCTGATGTCGTGGGGTTTAAATTTGAGACCTGACCCTGAATTTCGCAAAGGTTCGGAGTCCAGTAGAAATCAACTTCGTCGATGTGGAGAACATGTCTTGCATTGCGGACTTTTCAAGCATGGCGACCAATAGCCGCGCAGGCAATATCAACTACTGGGCGCCTGCGGATGGTGGGAACACATACGTTTACTTGAGCGAAGGGTGCGTCGTCATTCGGGCTGCTGAAGTGCGCCTCAGCCTTGTTGGTGGTAGCTGAGCTGAAGATGGGCGGTCCGCCGCTGCCGGCGCGCAGCGCAGGAAGCCCGGTAGGCTGGCGTAAACGCTGCGCACCCCAGCACTCAGCTCGGTAGGCAGGGATGAGTTATGCGAACTCCAGCGTTTTCGCAAACAATCCATCGGGATGAGTACGTGAATACCAGCAGCTGGGCCAAAGAAATTTGTTGGGCTTCACTTCGCTCAGCCCAACCTACCGAGCTAATTGATTCAACCGGCCTGAAGACTTTTAATGCATGCGAAACTGCGGGGTTCTTTGATGCGGCGCAACTGCAGTCCTTGGCAGATGCCTACAGGAATCATGGGCCGGATGGTAGGTACGATTTCGTAACGGGATCCAGGGGGCGCATCGAATGGACAAATGGACCATCGGAGGGCGCACATACAACGCCAACGAGTTTGGCAACGTATTGGCGGGCTACACCGGGGGGGGCAAGTTCGGGGAGTCCTTTGGCGGCGGTCTCGTGAAAGCTGCCGGGATATTCGCAAACGCTGGGGATAATGGATGGTTAAAAAGTGACTTGGACGCAAGTAGCAGGCCCTACATCTCGCTCGGCGCGAAACTTGGCGCAGCAGACGCCGCAGCTGGCCGTACCGGTGGAGTATGCAGCTGTGGAACGAAGTGATCGTGTGATGCGCACGCCAATTTCTCGGATTGAAAGAATCATCGTTGCTCTTGCGCTGCTGGTACTGCTACTAACGGTGATTACGTCGAGCGGCATGCTGCCGCAGCGGTCGTTTACCAGCCTGCTTGCAGGTTTTGCGATGCTTGGAGCTAGTGGTGCTGAAGTGGTGTGTCTTTGCTGGCTCATCGCTCGCAAAGTGTCGAGCGGAAATCCATCTGGCCGCAAGATTGGGGTCGCCGTGTTGGCCGGTATTGCGGGTGCGGCGCCGGCGGTAGTAACAGTCGTACGACTCTTGGTTGAGGCTTACTTCTGAATCCGCAAATTCGGGGATCGCGGTAGAGATACCCATTACTGGACCTGATTCGCAACCAATCTCCGCAGGCTCACGCCATGAGCCTGCGCGGTAGCCCGGTAGGTTGGGCTGGGAAGCCCAACGCCTTCACGAGGTGCTGAACGCTGCAAACCCCGATCCCGGCCGCCTGGCCCGGGGCGAGGGGGAGCTGCGCGAAAGGAATTCGGGGTAAAGTCTCAAATTTAAACCCCTCACTCACCAATCCGCGCTGAATTTCTCCGCACTGCGCAATCCTCCCCATCAGATACCAGGAAACTACCTGCCCGGCACCGTCATCCCAAAATCACGCAGCTGAAATTGCAACCCCGCCGAACCGGCAGTCCCCCTGCCCAGCAGCGCGCAAATTTGAAACTGCCCCCGAATTGAAAATTGCGCCTGCTTACCATGGCGGCGCGGCGAGAGCCTAGGGGCGCGATCAGAATGCCGGCGGATGACATCACGCGAAATGCCGTGGCCGACCGCCAGCAGCTCAAGCATTCATCCGCTGGCTGGCCTGCCGGCTCGTTCGCAAAAAAGTGGCCGCCCGATGACGCGACGCGATCGGCCGGCTGCCAGTTCAATGCCTGGGGTTCAAGGTGATCGCTGATCGCGACACCGGGGCGCCTGTCGGGGCGGTGAGCGCGCCCGGGGCGAAGGGCGCGGCCGCGCGAGACCATCTCGTGGCGCTGACCGGGCTGCGTTTCGTCGCGGCTTTCGCGGTGCTGGTGTTGCACTACCGTGATCTGCTGGGGCCGCTGCCGGGCTGGCTGTTGCGCGGCATCGTGGGCGGCCAGTACGGCGTGACCTTCTTTTTCATCCTCAGCGGTTTCATCCTCACCTACCGCTACCGGGAGTGGTTTGCCGGTGGCGTGGGTGAAGCGCCGTACTGGCGCTTTCAGCGGCTGCGGGTGGCGCGCATCTACCCCGTCTACCTACTGGGCCTGCTGCTGGACACGCCCTGGCACCTGATCGAGCGGGCGCAGGCCGGCCAGCTGGCCGAAGTGGGGCAAACCTACTGGGCGTCGTGGCTGCTCAATCTGGTCGGCCTGCAGGCCTGGGTGCCGGCGGTGCCGTTCGCGATGTTCTGGAACACGCCCGGGTGGAGCGTGGCTGCCGAGTTCTTCTTCTACGCGACGTTTCCGTTCGTCTGCGCCTGGCTGTCTTCGCGCGTGCGCCGCACGGCGAGCCTGGCCACGCTGTTCGCGGCCGTGGTGCTCGGTGGCGTCGCGCTGTATGGCGGCGTGATCTACGTCCTCAACTACGTGTGGCCGGTCAGTGGCGAGACGCAATACCTCGTGCTGGTCTACAACCCGCTGCTTCGCTACAGCGAGTTCATGGCGGGCTGCATCGCCGGGCAGTACTTTCTGCGGCGGGCGGCCGCGCGGCCACGCTCACCCGTGGACGAACGCGCGTCACGGCGCCGGCGTGACGGTGTTGTCGTGCTGTGCTTGGTGGCCGTGTGTGCGCGCATCGCGTCGCCCGACTACACCGGGCCCAGCCAGTGGCTCTGGCTGCTCGACGTGTCGGTCAAGTACGCCATCTTCATCGTGCCCTTCACGGCCATCATCCTGGCCGTCGCGAGCGGGCGCACGTGGCTGAGCGTGCTGCTGGAGCGCCGCTGGATGGTGGTGCTGGGCGAGGCCAGCTATGCGCTCTACATCATCCATTGGCCGGTGACGACCTTCCTGCGCATGGGCTACCTCGGCAGCTTCTCCACCCCGGCCGTGCACCTCATGCTGCTGCTCGCCACCGTCGGCGCCTCGGTGCTGGTCTATCGGTTCGTCGAGGTGCCGTGGCGCGAACGGCTGCGGGGCTCGGCGGCCAATGAGCGCGCCCCGAGCCATTGATTGAATTTCTTTGGGGGATGCCGCCTGTGCCGGTGCGGCTGACGCCGGGATGTTGATGCCCCGATCTGCTGCGTTGTTGGCGAACGTGCAGGCTTGACGATGAAACATCGCCGGGCTGGCAATTTCATGAACCAGGTCTGAATCAGGCAACCTGCCGCCGAATCGCGCAGTTCGCATCCAGGGAATCGCCCCGGGTGCGCGCCCAACGCGCCGGGCCGGCGTCCGTGGGAGCGCCGTCAGCCAGTGAGGCCCTCGCGGGCGCGCCTAACGCAGCCGCAGCGAGGAATGCGCAAGTCACCCGGCATGGGTCAGGGTGGGTGTTGCAATTGGTCGTATTTGTTACTGGCGCCTGTTGCTTCGTACCCGTGCAAGGCCTGGTCTTGGCGCGCTTACTGCAGAAAATCCGCCACGCGCAAAGGCTGACCCTTGTGGGTTGGCTGCCGCACTGCCCATCACCCCTTGCCCGGTACTCCTCCATGCCTACCAGACGTCTTTCGGCGGCACCCCTGTGGGTCGCATTGCTTCCAGTGTTGCTGATGCAGCCTGCCCAGGCCGAGACGGTGGTGTCCAACACCAGCAGTGCCGCGGTCGACAGCAACAGCGGCCTGTGCATGGGCCTGAAGGGCAACAGCACGGCCGCCGGTACGCTGGTGCAGGCCCAGAGCTGCAACCAGAGCGCCACCCAGACCTGGAAGTACGTGCGTGACAGCGCCGGCTACTACCAGGTCATCAACAGCGCCAGCGGCCAGTGCCTGGATGTGCCGGGGGCGACCAGCGCCGTGGACAACAACCTGCAGCAATGGGGCTGCAGCGGCGCGGACAACCAGCGGTGGAACCTCAGCGACCAGGGCAATGGCCAGTTCGCGCTGATTGCCAAGGCCAATGGCCTGGCGCTCACGGTCTATGCCGGCGGCACCAGCAACGGCACGCGCATCGTGCAAAGCACCTGGTCGTCGACGGCCCAACAACGCTGGAAGCTGCCGGGCGCCACGCTCAACGGCAGCGGCCCCAGCTCAGGCGCGGTGCTGACCCTCAAGGGCGTGGATGCCGGCAACTGCATTGGCGTGGCGGGCAACAGCACGGCCGCGGGTGCCGCGCTGCAGAGCCAGACCTGCGCCAACACCACGTTCCAGCAATGGAAGGTCGTGCGTGACGCCGCCGGCGACTACACGCTGACCAATGTGGGCAGTGGCCAGTGCATGGATGTGCCGGGGGCCTCCACCGTGGGCGGCGCGGCCATTCAGCAATGGGGCTGCAGCGGCGCCGACTGGCAGAAGTGGCGCTTCAGCGAGGACGGCAATGGCCACTACTACCTCACCGCCAAATCCAGCGGCCTGAGCCTGGACGTGGCGGGCGCCAGCAACGCCAGCGGCGCGGCCATCATCCAGTACCGCAACCTGGGGCAGAGCAACCAGCAATGGACGGCCACCGCCGTGTCTGGCAGCACCGGCAGCACTGGCGGCCCGGTGGGCTTTGCGGCCGGCGTGACCGGCGGCCAGGGCGGCAGCGTGGTCACCGTGACGACGCCGGAGCAGCTCAAGGCCGCGCTGTGCGGCTCCCAGTCCAACAGCACCTGCACCGACAACACGCCGCGCATCATCCGCGTCTCGGGCAGCATCGACTTCCGCGGCACCGAGGGCAACAAGACCGAGGTGGGCTGCACGTACTCGAACAACAGCTGCTCGGTGAACGGCAAGTCCGAGCGCATCCTGGCGGTGCAGAGCTATTGCTCGGGCCGCAGCACGTACAAGATCACCTTTGATGCGGCCGGCAAGACGCCGCTGCTGGTGGGCTCGAACAAGACGCTGATCGGTGTCGGCGCCAACTCGGGCATCAAGGGCAAGGGCCTGATCCTGCGCGGCGGCGTGTCCAACATCGTGATCCGCAACCTGTCCATCACCGACATCAACGACGGCGTGATCTGGGCGGGCGACGCGGTGACGATCGACAACGCCTCCGGCGTCTGGATCGACCACAACTACTTCGCCCGCATCGGCCGCCAGATGATCGTGACCGGCTGGGGCACCGCCAAGCGCGTGACCATCTCGGACAACTTCTTCGACGGCACCACCGATTACGGCCACTACTGCAACGGCAAGCACTACTGGGTGATGCTGCTGCTGGCGGAGGACCAGACCATCACGCTGGTGGGCAACCGCCTGCACAACACCTCCGGGCGCTCCCCCGAGACCGGCAAGAGCGACAGCGCGGCCACCGGCGGCATCGTCCACCTGGTCAACAACTACTACGACGGCAACTACTACTTCGGGCTGGACGGCACGCCCGCCACGGCGGCGCTGCTGGAGGGCAACTACTACGGCGGGGGCGACTACTTCTTCCCCATCCTGACCGACAGCACCAATGACCTGGTGTTCGCCCCGCTGAGCGCCAACCTGACGCAGGCCAACAGCAGCTGCAGCTCCATCCTGGGCCGGGCCTGCGTTGCCAACTCGCCCAACAACCTGAAGCAGGGCGCCACCACCGACAGCTTCAAGCTCTCGGCGGGTGTGATGTCGCGCATCCAGGCCACCGCTGGCGCGGCGGCGGCCATCAAGTCGATCCAGCCCGTGGCGCCCGCGAGCCTGCCGTCCCGCTCCACCGGGCCGCAAGCCAGCATCAGCAACTGATGCGGGGGTGGGAGGCAGTTCGGCATGCCCACCTGGCTGGTTGAACGCCGCCCACTCTTCGCAGTTGCAATGCCCGCCGTAGCACGAGCCACGGCGGCGCTTTAAGCCGGACTTGGGGCGCTTTGGGGCGCCGCGGCGTGCGGCATCAGGGCTCGTCCCGGTCACTGCCGCCCGCCTGGCGCGCGGCTCGCTTCGCTCCCGTCTCGCCGCCCGGCTCGGCAGCTGTGGTTGAACCCGCCGCCGAGGCGGCGAGGGCAGGGTCGGGTGTGTGGAAGAGCTTCCAGCGGCCGCCGCCGGTGAGCTGCAGCACGCGGCGGTGGAAGCTGGCGACGGCGGCGCGGTGGGCGATGCTGATCAGCGTGGTGCCGCGCTCGCGCAGGCGCTCGTAGAGGCGCTGCTGGTTGGCGTCGTCCAGCGCGCTGGTGGCTTCGTCCAGGATGGCCACGCGCGGGGCGTGCACGAGCAGCCGCGCGAACGCGAGCCGCTGCTGCTCGCCGCCGCTGAGCAGCTTTTCCCAGTCCTCGCTGCGGTCCAGGCCGGCGGGGGTGTCGGCCAGGTGGTGCAACTGCACTTCGTCCAGCACCTGCAGCAGCTCGGCGTCGCCGCGCGTGCTGTGCGTGCTGGGGTAGATGAGCTGGCTGCGCAGCGTGCCGGTCTGCAGGTAGGGGCGCTGGGGCAGGAAGAACACGTCTTCCTGTGGCGGGTGCTCGATGCGGCCACCGCCCTGCGTCCACAGCCCGGCGATGGCGCGCAGCAGCGAGCTCTTGCCGCTGCCGCTGGCGCCGGTGATGAGCAGCGACTCGCCGGCCGGCACCGTGAGCGACAAGTCCTTCACCAGCACGCGGTCGCTGTCGGGCGCGGTGACGGTGAGGCCGTGCAGCGTCAGCTCGCGGGCCGGTTGCAGCGCGATGCCGGCGGCGGGTGGTGCCTGCTCCAGCTTTTCGGCCATGACGTGCAGGCGGTCGATGCCGGCGACGAAGCGCGACAGGCTCTCGAAGTTCTCGACGATGACGGACACCGCGCTCAGCACCGCCGCGAAGGCGCCGCCGGCCTGCACGGCCTGCCCCACCTCCAGCTCGCCCGCCAGCACCTGGCCGGCCAGCACGACGAAGGGCACCAGCAGGCTGAGCTGGCTGAAGGAGCGCTGGAACAGGTTCAGCATGAACTGCGCGCGGATCATCTTCTTGGTGTTGAGCAGCGCGGCGCGAAGGCGCTGGTCGAGCTGGCGGCGCTCCTGCTTCTCGCCGCGGTAGAAGGCGATGGACTCGGCGTTCTCGCGCAGCCGCATGAGGCGAAAGCGGAAGTCGGCTTCGCGCTTGAGCTGCCAGAAGTTCAGCCGGATCAGCGGCCCGCCGAACAGCCCGATGGACAGCACGGTGCCCAGCAGCGCGTAGGCGATGAGAAAGCCCACCAGCAGCTTGGACAGCGCCCACAGCACCGTGCTGAACGCCACCAGCTGCATGACCGAGCCCAGCAGGATGAGCAGGAAGTTCAGCGAGCGGCCGGTGAAGGTGTTGACGTCGTCGGCGATGCGCTGGTCGGGGTTGTCGACGCCGGCGAGCCGGAAGTACGCGCGGTCGCCGAGGTAGGCGTCGAGGAAGCGGTGCGTGAGCCAGCGCCGCCAGTCGTTGGCATAGGCGTCGCGGGCGGCGTAGTAGATGGCGTAAACGGGCACGGCGATGCCCACCACCCACAGCATGGTGCGCACGGCCTGCCAGAAGCGGTCGGCGTCGCGCGCGGAGAGCGCCGAGGTCAGCTCGCCGGTCTGGTGGTTCACGAGCACGGCGAGCTGGGTGTCCAGCAGCATCAGCACCACCAGGCCCACCAGCACGGCCCAGGCCACGCGGCGCCGGTCGCCCGTCCAGTAGGGGCGGGCGACGACGAGAAAGCGCCTCCAGGCGGAGGGCGTGCCGGGCGTGGGCGTGGGCATGTGGGCGTTGGGCGTGTTGCGAGCGGGCGCGATACAACCAGCGTAGGCCGGCGCAAGGGGCCGCGCTGTCGGACGGCAGCCCGGGCGGGCGTCGCCCGCAGCCGGCGCAGGCCGGAGGGAGTCGGGCGGCGGCCGCCCCGGCCGTGGGGGCGCTGGGAATCTGCTCAGCTCAGCGCGGTGCTGAGCAGCGCCTGCAGCAGGTGGCCGTGGTTGGCGGCCGTGTCGCCGCTCATGGACGCGGCCAGCCGGTACAGCGGGTGGCCGGTGCCGGCCACGCAGTCGAACACCGGCACGCCGGCGTTGCGGCCGAGCTCGCGCAGGTCTGGCGCCGCCAGGCCCTGGCATTCGATCGCGTCGTAGAGCTGGCCCAGCAGCGAGGCCAGCTCCTGCACATGGTGCTCGCCCGGCCCGCTGGCACGCACGCGCGCCACATGGCCGCCCAGCGCCGTGGCGGCCTGCTCGAACGCGCGGGCCGAGGGGCTGTCGTGGTCGTCGCTGAGCAGCGCCAGCCGCTTGCCCAGCAGCACCTTGCGCAGCCCGCCCGCGCCGGCCGCCGCGAGCCGCAGGCGCTCGGCACCGGCCACCAGCGCCTGCCCGTCGGCGGCGCTGATGTCGGCAGGAGACCAGGGATAGGGGGCGAGCAGCATGGGACCGGCAGGCTAAGGCGCGGCCCGCGCGGCCGAGCTGACGAAGATCAATTTCCGCAGCCCGTTTACCGTCGGTTTACCGAGTGTTTCCGAGTGGCCGTCGCCGTTCTCAGGCAGTTGTCGGCGGCTTTCTAAGCTTCCGTCCATCGAAGCGAGAAGCCCAGGAGCCCATGATGATGACCACCGCCGCAGCCGCCACCGCCGACTTCCGCAGCACGCCGCGCGTGCCGGCCGCCCAGCATGCCGTGGCGGAGCGCATCGCCGACACGCTGCGCCTGCTGCAGGACCATGTCGTCATCACCCGCCGCATCGTGCATGCCGGTGACAGCGTCTACCAGGCCGGCGAGGCGTTCGACACGCTGCACGTCATCAACTCGGGCTTCTTCAAGACCATCAACCTGGCGGCGGACGGCCGCGAGCAGGTCGTGGGCCTGCACTTCAAGGGCGACTGGCTGGGCTTCGACGGCATTGCCGCCGGCCGCCATGGCTGCGACGCCGTGGCGCTGGACACCGGCGAGGTCTGGACGGTGCGCTACGACGCACTGCTGGCCGCCTGCTCGCGCCACACGCCGCTGCTGGCCGTGCTGCACGCCGCCATGAGCCGCGAGATCACGCGTGACCGTGACTCGCTGCTGAGCCTGTGCACGCTGTCGGCCGACGCCCGCGTGGCCGAGTTCCTGCGCTACTGGGCCGACGCGATGGCCCAGCGCGGCCTGCGCCACGACCAGATCACGCTGCGCATGACGCGCGCGGAGATCGGCAACTACCTGGGCATGACGCTGGAGACCGTGAGCCGCGCGCTGTCGCGCCTGTCGCGCGACAAGCTCATCGCCTTCCCCGAACGCGGCCGCCGCGACGTCAGCATCCCCGACGTGCAGGCGCTGGGCGCCTATGTGCAGCGCAGCGTGGCGCCGGCCAGCACGACGCTGCAGTGAACGAGGTTGAACGGGTGCGCGCGCCGGCCGCTGATCAGGCCGTCAGGCGCGCCACGGCGCGGGCCAGCTCCTCGCGGGTAAAGGGCTTGCGCAGCAGCTCCCAGGCCGAGGCCTCGTCGGCGTCCAGCAGCTCCGACGAATAGCCCGACATCAGCAGCACCGCCAGCTCTGGCTGGTGCTGCTGCGCCTGCTTGGCGAGCTGCGTGCCGCGCAACCCGGCGCCCAGCGCGATGTCGCTCAGCAGCAGCCCGTAGCGCGGGCCGGCCTGCAGCTCCAGCAGCGCCAGCTCGGCCGTGGCGAAGGCGCTGACCTGGCAGCCCAGCGCCTGCAGGAAGCTGCCGACGACGGAGCGCACCTCGGGCTCGTCCTCGACCAGCAGCACGCGCAGCCCGGCGGGCACCGCGCCGTGGGCCGCCGCGCCGGGCGTGTCGGCGCGCACGGTGCCGGCGGGGCAGGGCAGCAGCAGTGACACGGTGGTGCCTTCGCCGGGTGCGCTGTCCAGCAGCACGGCGCCGCGCGACTGCTTGGCAAAGCCATACACCGTGCTCAGGCCCAGGCCGGTGCCCCGGCCCGCGGGCTTGGTGGTGAAGAAGGGCTCGAAGGCGCGCTCCTTCACGGCGTCGGGCATGCCGCTGCCGGTGTCGGCGATGCAGATCTGCACGAAACCGTCGGGCAGGCCGCTGCCCTGCAGTTCGGCCGGCAGCGCCTCGCAGGGGCGGGCGGCGAAGCACAGGTCGCCGCCGTCGGGCATGGCGTCGCGCGCGTTGATGGCGATGTTCAGCAGCGCCGATTCCAGCTGGCCGGGGTCGGCCTGGCAGGGCGGGCAGCCCGGCTGCACCTGCACCGTGATGCGGATGCGCTGGTCCAGCGTGCGGCGCAGCATGTCGGCGAGCGACTCCAGCAGGGCCTGCACGTCCACGCGCGTGGGCTGCAGCACCTGGCGGCGCGAGAAGGCCAGCAGCTTGGCCGTCAGCTCGGCGCCCCGGCGCGAGGCGCGCATGGCCGCTGCGACGAAATGCGGCGCCGCCGCGTCGTCGGCCACGGCCGGGTGGTCCTCCAGCACCTGCAGGTTGCCCTGGATGATGGTCAGCAGGTTGTTGAAGTCATGCGCGATGCCGCCGGTCAGCTGGCCGACGCTCTCCAGCCGCTGCGCGTGGTTGAGCGCCTCCTCCGTCTGCTTGCGCTGCAGGCTGGCGGCCAGCAGGTGGGCCAGCGAGTGCAGGAACTGCACTTCGTCGTCGCCGAAACGGCCGGCGCGGCGCGAGCGCACCGTCAGCACGCCGACGACCTGACCCCGGTCGGTCAGCGGCACCGCCAGCCCCGCCACGAGGCCGGCGTCCAGGTAGCTGGCGGGCACGGTGAAGCGGGTTTCCTGCGCGTAGTCGGTCACCTGCATCGCCCGGCCTTCATGGACGACATAGCCCGGCGGGGTGTCCGGCCGGTTGGGCAGGCGGCTGCCGAGGGGCTCGGGCGTCACGCTGCCGGCGCTGCCCTCGACGCGGAAGGCCTGCCGGTCCGGCTCGAGCAGGAAGACGACCGACGCGTCGGCCTCCAGCGTGTCCACCGCCGCCTGCGGGATGCGCTGCAGCAGCAGGTGGGGGTCGCGCGTGTCGACGGCGAAACGGCCGATGTCGGCGATGCATTCGGCGTAGCGCGCGCGCTTGAGCGCCTGCTGCACACGCGGGTAGCCGCTCACGTCGCGGATGGCCGCCACGACATAGGGCAGGCCGTGCGCCTGCAGCGGGCTCAGGGCGATCTCGACCGGCACCTCCGAGCCGTCCTTGCGCCGGGCCACCAGGTCGGCCTGCATGCCCATGGGCCGCGGGCGCGGGGCGTCGCGGTAGCGCTCGCGGTAGGCCGCGTGGCGGGGGCGGATGGCGTCGGGCACGAGGGCGTCGACGGGCAGGCCCTCGAACTCCGCCAGCGTGTAGCCCAGCAAGGTCGCCGCCGCCGGGTTGGCCAGCGCGATGCAGCCGGCCGCGTCGACGAGCAGCAGCGCGTCGGCGTTGGCGATGAACTGCGCGCGGTAGAGCTCGGCGTCCATGTCAGCTGTCCATGGCGCAGCGCGTCACGCGCCACGCATCAACGTGTTGTCGGGCCGAACGCAGGGCCGGCTGCCGGCGTTCAGCCGGGGCGAGACCGGGCGAGGGGTTCACGTTCACCTCAGCGCGGGTCGAGCGGCGGGACAAACAGATAACCCGCGCCCCGCACGGCCTTGATGATCTGCGGCTCGGCGGCGTTGTCGCCCAGCTTCTTGCGCAGCCGGCCGATCAGCACGTCGATCGTGCGGTCGAACGGCGCGGCCTCGCGCCCGCGGGTCTGCTCCAGCAAAAAGTCGCGCGACAGCACCCGGCCGCCATGGCGGGCCAGCACCTGCAGCAGCTCGAACTCGCCGGTGGTGAGCACCACCTCGGCGCCGGCGCTGTCGACGAGCCTGCGAGCGGCCGTGTCCAGCGCCCAGCCGGCGAACTGCAGCCGGGCCCGCTCGGCCGGTGGCGGCGGCGCCACGGGTGGTGCGGCGGCTGGCGGGGCTTCGGCGGGCAGGATGCGGCGCAGCACGGCCTTGATGCGGGCCAGCAGCTCGCGCAGGTCGAAGGGCTTGGTCACGTAGTCGTCGGCACCCACCTCCAGGCCGACGACCTTGTCGATCGCGTCGCCCCGCCCGGTCACGATGACCAGGCCGCAACGCCAGTGCTCGCGCAGCTGGCGCGCGATGACGAAGCCGTCCTCGCCGGGCAGGCCCAGGTCCAGCAGCACGAGGGCGGGCGGGTCGCTGGCCATCAGCTCCAGCAGCGCGCGGCCGCTGTGCACCTGGCTGACGCGAAAGCCCTGGACGCTCAGATAGCCGGCCAGCAACTGGGTGATGTCGACTTCATCGTCGAGAACGGCAACGTGGGGCAGGCTCATGGAGAAGAGAGGGGGCGTGCGGGCGGGACCTGCGGTGTTGTCAAACTGTAACGCCCCTGACGCCACCATTGATTCAAGTCAAGGCGGCGCGGCGCCAGAGCGGCTTGGCGCGGCGCGGGCGGCGGGCGGTGCCGCCTTGTCACAGCGCTGACATGCAGCCGCGTGAGCATCGGCGGTTTTGGCACGCCCCGCATGAGACTGCTTTCCCTGCTGGCCCTGGCTGGCCTGATCGCGCTGCCCGCCGTGGCCGCAGCGCCGTTGCCGCTGGCGTTTGGCGACTTCTTCGTTCAGCCCATCGGCCCGCGTGGCCTGGAGCCCACGGCCGCGTTGAAGGCGGCCGACGGCCAGGCCGTGCGGCTGGTCGGCTTCATGGTCCGGCGCGAACGGCCGCTGGCCGGCAGCTTCCTGCTGACGCCGCGCCCCGTCACGATGGCCGAGCATGCCGACGGCGAGGCCGACGACCTGCCCGCCGCCACCGTCACCGTGCAGCTGGCGGCTTCGCAGCGCGAGCGCCTGGTGGCCTACCAGCCCGGCGCGATCGCGTTGACGGGGCGGCTGGAGGTCGGCCCGGTCGAAGACGAGACCGGTCGCGTCGGCTGGGTGCGCCTGCACCTGGCCGCCGACGCGCTGGCGGGCCAGCCCGGCGCCGCCGAGCCCCATTCCCACTGAACGCCTTCCGATGAAACAAGCCCTGTTCCTCGCCACGCTGGCTGCGGCCGGCTCCGCGCTGGCCGCGCCCAGCGTGACCCGCCTGACACCGCCCAGCGAGCTGTTCGCCAGCGGGCGCGCCGACCCCGTCGTCGCGCGCTTCCTGCCGGGCCAGCGCTTCGACCTGCAGGCCACCGTGAAGCCCGCTGCGGGCCAGAAGATCACGGCGGCCCGCTTCCTGATCGACGGCAAGCCGGTCGCCGCGCCCGTGGCGCTGCGCGACTGCACGGCCGGCTGTGTGAAGGGCGCCGCTGCGGAGACCACCATCGCCACCGTGCGCGCGGTGTCTGCCGAGGCCGCCGGCAAGCATGAGTTCAGCGTCGAGGCCACGCAGGCCGATGGCCAGAAGGTCACGGCGCGGGGCAACTTCGAGGTCGTGCCCTTCACGGCCGCGATGGGCCCCCAGGTGAAGAACATCATCATCCTGCTGGGCGACGGCATGGGCGCGTCGCAGCGCACCGCCGCGCGCATCGTGCACGGCTACGCGCAGGGCAAGGCGCTGCAGCCGCTGGCGATGGACACGTTCACGGCGACGGCGCTGGTCAAGACCTCGTCGCTGAACTCCATCGTCACCGACTCGTCGCCGGGCATGACCAGCTATGTCAGCGGCAACAAGAACAACAACAACGAGGAGGGCGTGTTCCCCGACGACACGGTCGACGCTTTCGACAACCCGCGCATCGAGTACCTCAGCGAATACCTGCACCGCACGCAGGGCAAGCAGCTGGGGATCGTGACGACGGCCGACGTGTTCGATGCCACGCCCGCCGGCAACGCCGTGCACACCAGCAACCGCGGCGCCGGCACGGGCATCGTCGACCAGTTCTTCGACGATCGCGCCCACACCGGCCTGACCGTGTTGATGGGCGGCGGGCGCAAGTGGTTCCTGCCGGCCGCCACGCCGGGCTCCGCACGCACGGACACGAGCGACTACGCCTTCTCGGCGACTGACGCGCACACCGGCGACATCGTCAAGCGCTGGGGCGTGTCTGCCGGCGCGCTGGACAAGGGCCGCGACCTCATCAAGGAGTTTCAGTCAGCGGGCTTCAGCTACGCGCCCACCAAGGCCGAGCTGGACAAGGCCGACGCCACCAAGCCGCTGCTGGGCCTGTTCGCGTTCTCCAACATGAACGTGGCGCTGGACAAGATCAACGGCCGCCGCGGCACCGACAAGAACGGTCTGCAGGGCGGCAGCGTCGTCGACGACTTCGGCCTGCCCGACCAGCCCATGCTCGACGAGATGGCGGCCAAGGCCATTGGCGTGCTCAAGCGTTCGCCCAAGGGCTTCGTGCTGCTGATCGAAGGTGCGTCCATCGACAAGCAGGCCCACGCGATGGACACCGAGCGCTGGATGCTGGACACGCTGGAGTTCGACCGCGCCGTGCGTGTGGCACAGGACTTCGCGGCCGAGCAGGGCGACACGCTGGTCATCGTGACGGCCGACCACGAATGCTCCGGCGCCGCGCTGATCGGCGGCGCCACGGTGACCGACAAGGCGCTGGCCGAGCTGGCCGCCAAGAAGGGCGTGGCCAACCTGCGCAACGGCGTGGTCGGCACCTACGAGAAGGCCGGCTTCCCGCATTACCGCCTTGCTGCGGATGGCTACCCCGAGACCACCGACATCGACTACCGCCTGCTGGTGGGCTACGGCGCCAACGCCGACCGCTACGAGGACTGGCGCACGAAGAAGACGCCGCAGCGCGACGGCCAGCAGCCCTTCGCCGTGGAGGCGCCGCTGAAGTGGTACCCCGCCAATGCGCAGGAGCGCGACGACGCGTTGGGCGAGTACCTCGTCACCGGCCAGGTGCCCGGTGAACAGGCCGTGCACACGGCGACCGACGTGCCGCTGTCGGCCTATGGCCCCGGTGCGTTGACGTTCACGGGCGTCATCGACAACACCGACGTCTTCTTCAAGCTCGCGCAGGCGGCGGTGAAGGGCGTGGTGGCACCGGCCGACACCAGCGGCGCACGCAAGCCGCCCAAGCCGCGGCGCTGACGCAGGCGGGCGTGCTGACGTTCGGCAGGGGGCGTTCCGGCGGCCGATACTGGCCGACCCGTCTGGAGACAAACACCCATGAACGCCTGGTTCACCGCCCCCCTTGCACTCGTCGTCGTCGTCGCCGTCGCGGCGCAGGCCCAGCCGGCCGATCCGCTGAAGGCGGCCATCGCGGCCGATCACCGCACGGTCGGCAACGTCGCACGCGACGCGGCCCGCCACCCCTACGAGACGCTGAGCTTCTTCGGCATCAAGCCCACCGACACCGTCGTCGAGCTGGCGCCGGGCGCCGGCTGGTACACCGAGATCCTGGCGCCCTACCTGCGTGACGCCGGCCAGCTCTACGTCGCCGACGGCGGCAGCGCCCGCTTCAAGGCCAAGATGGACGCATCGTCGGTCTACGGCAAGGTGCGTATCACGGCGTTCGACGCGAGCAAGGACCAGCTGGACATCGCGCCGGCAGGCAGCGCCGATGCGGTGCTGACCTTCCGCAACGTGCACAACTGGATGGCCGCCGGCAAGGCGCAGGAAGTCTTCAACGCCGCCTTCAAGGCGCTGAAGCCGGGCGGCGTGCTGGGCGTGGAAGAGCACCGCCTGCCGGCGAGCCGGCCGCAGGAAGCGCAGGCGCCCAGCGGCTATGTGCTGGAGGCCACCGTCATCAAGTTCGCCGAGGCGGCGGGCTTCAAGCTGGCCGCGCGCAGCGAGATCAACGCCAACCCCAAGGACACGGCTGACCACCCGCGCGGCGTGTGGACGCTGCCGCCCACCTACGCGCTGAAAGACCAGGACCGGGCCAAGTACCAGGCCATCGGCGAGAGCGACCGCATGACGCTGAAGTTCGTCAAACCCTGACGCACGGCCGCGCATGATCCACGCCGTCATCGGCTATGGCCGGCTGGCCCGCGCGCTGGTGCCCGCGCTGCGCGGCGCCGGCGAGACGGTTGTCGTGGGCCGCCGCGAGCCCGATGCGCACGCCTGTGGTGTGGTGGAGGCCGCCAGCCAGGCCGACTGGGTCTGGCTGACCGTGCCCGATGACGCCATCGCCACGCTGGCCGCCCGGCTGCCGTGGCGCCCGGGCCAGCTGGCGCTGCATTGCAGCGGTGCCACGCCGCTGCAGGCGCTGGCCCCGGCCCCCGCCGCCGCCGGCTTTCATCCGCTCAAGCTGCTGGCCGGCGACGCCGGGCTGGTGGGCGCCCATGTCGGCATCGAGGCAGGCGAAGCGCACCGCGCGCCGCTGTGGGCTCTGGCGCAGGCGCTGGGGTTGGTGCCGCTGGCGCTGCCGTCGCCCATGCCTGAGCGCGCGCGCGCCGCCTACCATGCGGCGGCCAACTTGGCCGCCAGCGGTGTGCTGGCGGTGCTGGCCGAGGCCGCCGGCCTGTGGGCAGCAGCGGGCTTGGCCCACGACCAGGCCTTGCCTGCGCTGTTGCCGCTGACCCGGGGCGCGCTGGACACGGCGGCCGCGCGCGGGCTGGCCGGGGCGGTGTCGGGGCCGGTGGCGCGCGGCGACACCGGGGTGCTGGCGCGGCATTTCGACGCGCTGGCCGGCGCGGGCCTGGACGCCGATCTGCTGACCGCGTTGCTGAAGCGGCAGTTGATGCTGGCCCAGCAGGCCGGGCGGCTGGATGCGGCACAAGTCACCGCCGTGCTGCACGCGCTGTCCGAGGGCTGAGCGCCCGATTTCGGTGAATGTGACAAAGGGCGCGTTCGTTCCCAGTCATTTGTTCGCAGCGCGGAGCAAGGCTCCTAAACTCTTTGGAGCCCGGCGGTGGTGCCGGGCGCATCGAGGGAGTTCGTGATGTCCGACGCATCCATTCAGGCCATGATCCGTGGCGACGCCGCCCAGATCCTGCACAACGTGGTGGATGAACTGCCCGATGCGCGGGAGCGCCTGGCCTATGTGCGCAGCATGACCGAACAGGCCGCGATCAAGGTGCTCAACCTGGTCGAGGCCGCGCAGGAAGATGCGGAGGCCGTGCGCAAGAAGGGCCGCGAGCTGTCCGACGCGCTGAACCGGCTGGCGCTGTCCACCAACATCAGCCAGGAGCGTGCCCGTGCGCTGATGAAGCTGTGCGCTGCCTATGCGGCCGACGCCGCCAGCTTTGCGGCGCGCGAGAAGTCGCTGCACACCGAGATCATGATGTCGCAGGACTTTCAGGATCTCTCCGGTCAGGTCATCAACAAGGTCAGCAAGATGCTGGAGCGCGCCGAGCCGCCGCTGCGTGACCTGATGCAGTCTCTGCCCGCACCCGTCGAGCCGCTGGCCACGGAGGAATTGGGCGGCGTGCAGACGCCTGACAAGGCGCTCAAGCAGGACGACGTCGACGACCTGCTGGCCAGCCTGGGCTTCTGAACCGGCGCTACAGCCAGCCGGCCGGGTCCAGCCGGTAGTAGGTGCGCAGTTCGGCGTACAGCGCCGGATGCCCGGCAGCCAGCTCCGCCGGCCGCTCGAAGAACAGCTCGCTGATGACGGCGAAGAACTCGGCCGGGTCGGTCGCCGCGTAGGCATCGATGAGCCCGGTCTTGCCTTGCGCGAGGCGCCAGCGCAGCGCATCGAATTCGTTCTGCATCACCGTCGACCAGCGCCGATAGGCCTCGGCCGTGGGCAGCGCCGGCGCGCCGTTGGCAGGGCCGCCGGCCTGGTCCAGCTGATGCGCGAATTCGTGGATGACCACGTTGTGGCCGTCGCCGGGCAGTGCCGCGCCGCGCTTGACTTCGTCCCAGGCCAGCAGCACCTGACCCTGGCTCCAGCTTTCGCCCGCCAGCACGCGCCGCTGGTCGGACTGAACGCCGCCTTCGGTCACCGGCCGCTCGACGACGAAGGCGCCCGGGTACAGCAACACCTGGCGCAGCTCAGGGTAGATCCCGCGCGCCGCGCCCAGCAGCGGCAGGCAGGCCAGCGCGGCGATGGTCACGCGCATTTCGTCCGTTACGCGCAGGCCGCGGCAGCCGAGGATGGGCTTCTCGGCCAGGAACACCTGCATCAGCCCCTTCAGCCGCAGTTGCTGGCGCGCCGGCAGCCGGGCCACCAGGGGCACATGCCGGCGCAGCAGCCGTCGCCACGCCGACGGGAAAGGCTGCCGTGCGATGCGCTCACGCCGACGCCTCACCCACAGCGGCCACAACGCGATGCCTGCCGCAGCCAGCAGGACGAGGAGGAAGCAGAGGAGCAGCGGCATGGGCGGCAACTGGGCCCGGGCCGTGGCTTTGCAAGCCCCCTACGGTCGCGATTTGGTTGCGTCGGGCAACCGGCGTGAGCGCATGTCTTTTGTTGGTCGTCGCCGGCGTGCGCCGCGCGGTTTACTTGCCGTTGGCCATGGGCGACTGGCCGGGGTGGTTTCTGATCGATTGCGTCATGTCATCGACGGCGGCCCGGTCGGCGGCCTTCTGTGTGTTGCTGCGGCAGTGCGACTTGGGGATGCTCGTGCCGACCTGGGTTTCGCGCCGGCAGGTGACGCCATCTTCTTGCGCCTGCTTGTTGTCGTCGGGTGCGGTGGCGGCGCAGGCGGCCAGCAGCAGGGGAGCGAGGAGCAGCAGTCGGGTCATGAAATGTGCAGAAAGGTGAAGTGATGTGGCGCAGGATACCGCGCGCTGACGGCGTGTCTGCAGGGCGTCTGCCGGTGCATGGCTGCGTGGCGGACGTAACTTCCTGTGAACCTGTCATCCGCCGACGGGGCTCGCTGGTTAACGGGGTGCGGCCGCGCGGTTTGCGGCCCGGAGATAGTGCCCATGAAACGACTCGCCCTTGTTGCCGCGCTGCTGTCGGCGACGCTGCTGTCCGGTTGCATCGTCGTGCCATCGCATCGCTACTACCACCATCACGACGAGGGTCGCGGTGACTATCGCGGCGGCTACGGTCAGCCGGGTCGCCGTTGAGCGCCGCCATGACGCGCACCAAGCTTCTGTTGGCAGCCGCTGCGGCTGGCGGGCTGCTGTCCGGCTGCATCGTGGTGCCGGCCCACCATGTGCACGGCGGTGCCTATGTGGCGCCGGCACCGGCCGTCGTGGTCGTCGATGCACCGCCGCCACCACCTTATGCCGAGATGGTGCCTGTCGTGCCGTATCCCGGCGCCGTGTGGATCGGCGGTTATTGGGGCTGGAGCGGCGGGCGCCACACCTGGGTGCCGGGCTACTACGAGCGTCCGCGCCCGGGTTACCGCTACGAGCCGCACCGCTGGGAGAGCCAGGGTGGCCGCTGGCATCTGCGCGTGGGTGGCTGGATCCGCATGTAGCGCCGGCCTGCTTGTCGGGGCTGCAGGCGGGCCGGATGATGCGGCCGCATGAACGCTCGCGATCCGGCCTCGGCCTTTCAACTCTTCGACGCGCTGGAGCCCGTGACGGTCGGCTTCATGATCGGCTGCTGGCGCGGCGAAGGCTTCCCGACCGGCCATGCGCTGGATGGCGCGCTGGAAGCCTATGGTTGGTGGGGCAAGCGCTTTGACAACCCGGAGTGCGTGCACCCGCTGCTGTTTGCCAGGCGCGGTGGCGGCACGCTGGCGCTGAACCCGCTGTGGATGGCGCCCGCGCTGCGTTGGCTGGACCGCTGGCCGCTGCCCAAGTCGCCCGCCATCGGCCGTGCGCTGCAATGGGCGCTGCCGCTGCTGTCGACACGCCGCCCGCGGGCGCGGTTGCGGGAGATTGCGCATCGCGGCCGCGTCAGCGCGGCCATGGTCTACGACCAACTGCCCATCATCGACGTGTTCCGTCGCCTGGACGATGACACGGTGCTCGGGCTGATGGATCAGAAAGACTCCGAGCAGACCTTCTTCTTCGTGCTCAGGCGCCAGCCCGCGTGAGGGCGGTCGCCACCGTGTGGCGTCAGGCGTCGCCGCTGGCGGCCTGCCGGCGGCCACTGCGGCGTTCCTTGTCGGCCAGACGCGCCGCCTGGGCCTGTTCCGCCTTGAGCGCTTCGGCGTCGGCGGCGGTCTGGCGCCAGGCCGCCATCTCTTCGGGCGTTTCAAGCGTGATGCGGCCCAGATGCCCGCCGCGGAAGTCCATCAGCAATGCCTCGGCAGCCTTGTGCATCTGCACCGCGCCGCCGCGGATCTTGGCGCCGCGCTTGACGCCGATGGCCTCCAGCACTGCGTCGTCCGCGCCGAGTTCGGTGAGCCCGTAGCGCTCCTGCAGTCGCGGCGCATAGCGGCGCTTGAGCGTGGCGATCAGTTCGAGCGCCACTTCTTCCTCGTCGAACGCGTTGCGGCCGATGGCGCCGCTGGCCGCCAGGTGATAGCCGCTCTCCGCGATGGCGATGCGCGGCCACAACATTCCGGGCGTGTCAAACAAATAGAAACCATTTTCCAGAACGAACTTCTGCTCCAGCTTCGTGATGCCGGGTTCGTCGCCGGTCTTGGCCGCGCGCTTGCCCACCAAGGTGTTGATCAGCGTGCTTTTACCCACGTTGGGGATGCCGCAGATCATCACGCGCAGCGGTTTGTGCATGTCGCCCCGCAGCGGTGCGAGTTCGCGGCAGGCCTTGATCAAGGCACGGGAGGGCGCCTTGTCCCCCGCATCCAGAGGGATAGCCCGCGTGTGGGGCTGGGCGTTGTAATGCGCCAGCCAGGCCTCGGTCTGTGCAGGGTCTGCCAGATCCTGCTTGTTCAGCACCTTCAACGAAGGTCGCCCCGTGGTCAGTGCCGCCAGCAGCGGATTGCTGCTGGAGCCCGGCAGGCGGGCGTCCAGCAATTCGATGACCACGTCCAGCCCCGCCTTCACGCGATCCTTGATCGCCTGACGGGTGGAGTTCATGTGGCCAGGGAACCAGTTGATGGGCATGCGTGAATCGGCGTTGGGGCGGGGCAGATATTGTCGGGGCTTACATCCGGTTGCCGCGCTCCCGCGCGCTACCGCCAATATTTGGTCATTTGTTCGAGGGCAGTATGCGGTTCGATGGGGTTTTGGTCGCTTGGAACCACGATGCAGGCTACGGCAGCATCCGTCCGGCGGGTGGCGGTGACGAGGTGTTCGTCACGTTGGCCGCCTTTCCGACCGATGGTGAAGGGCCGCAACTCGATGAGCCCTTGAGCTTCGAAGTCGTGGCCGGCCGTGACGGTCGCAAGCAGGCCGTGCATCTGCAGCGAAAGCCGTCGACCAAGCGGGATTCGGCGCTGAGTGCAGCGCGTGGCGCGGGCCATGCGCGGGTGCGCCAGGCGCGGCGGCGTCGTCGTCGCCTCGGCCTGCTGGCCGGGGCGGTCGTGGCCGGCATGCTCATCGTGAGTGCCGTGCGCCTGTGGCCGCATCACCCGAAGGTCGATGCCCGGGCAGCGCTGCAGGCGCCGCGTTAGAAGGGTGGAAGGTGCCTCACCCGCCGGGCTTGCCCGGCGGTGGTGAGTGTGGCGCCGCGTGCCGGGGTCAGTCTTCGTTCTTGAAAACGAGCTTGACCTCGTGCGTCGCCTTCTCGCCCGGCTCGAACTTCCATTCCATCAAGGCCTGGGTGACGGCACGGTCGAAGACGCGCTTCGGCTCAGCCTCGACGATCTCGACCGCGCTGACCTTGCCGTCGGCTTCGATGGTCAGCTTGGCCTTGACCGACCCGGCGGAGATGCCCTTCTTGACGGCTTCGGCGGGGAACTCCGGCGGCACCTTCTTGACGACCTTGGGCGTGGCGTGCGCGGCCAGGGCCAGCATCAGCGTGGCGGCGAGAACGGTGGCGGAACGCAGGATGGACATGGCGACCCTTTGCAAGTGAGATGAAGTTCAGGCCGCGCGGAAGAAGCCGACGGCTTCGATCAGGCGGGTGGAACTGTCGCGCAGCGCGTCGGCAGAACGGCTGAGCTCGCCGACGAGGCTGGTGTTCTGCTGGGTCGCCTTGTCGAGTTCGTTCATCGCGCCGTTGACGACGCCCACGCCGGTGGCCTGCTCCTGGGCCGAGTGCGAGATCTCCTCGATGAGCTTGCCCATGTTGTTGACCTCGTCCACGACGCTGCGGATCGTCACACCGGCGTTGTTGACCAGCGTGGTGCCGTTTTCGACCTTGACGGTCGATTCCTGGATCAGCACCTTGATTTCCTTGGCGGCGCCGGCCGAGCGTTGGGCCAGCGCGCGCACTTCGGCCGCCACGACGGCGAAGCCACGACCGTGTTCACCGGCGCGGGCAGCTTCGACCGCCGCGTTCAGCGCCAGGATGTTGGTCTGGAAGGCGATGCCGTCGATGACGCCGATGATGTCGCCGATCTTCTTGGAGCTGGCGCTGATCTCTTCCATGGTCTCGACGACCTGGGACACCACCGTGCCGCCGTTGCTGGCCGCCTGACGGGCCGTCACCGCGATGCCGGCGGCGCGGCGGGTCAGGTCGCTGGCGCCCTTGAGCGTGGAGGCGATCTGCTCGACGGACGCGGCCGTGTTCTGCAGGCTGGCGGCGGAACGTGTGGTGCGGTCGGCCAGGTTGGCGTTGCTGTCGGCGATGGAACCGGAGTTGTGGGCCACCTCGCTGGCAGCGGTCGACACGTCGCGCACGACACCCGACAGCGCCAGCTGCATGTTCTGCATGGCCTGCAGCATCTGGCTCAGCTCGTCGCGGCCGTCCACGGTGATGCGCTGGGTCAGGTCGCCAGCGGCAATGGCCTCAGCGGCGCCCTGGGCCTTGCGGGCCGGGCCGACGATGGAGCGCGCGATGACCACGCCACCACCCAGGCCGATGACCACGGCAACGGCCACCAGAACGACCGTCAGCACGATCGAAGACTTGGCGCGCTGGTTGCCGGACGTGGCGAGCTGCTTGCCGCTCTCGAACTGCATGTCGACCAGCTTCTTCAGGCCTTCCTGCAGCGCGGTCTGCGCCGGGCGCAGGTCGGTGATCAGGCTTTCGCGGGCTTCGTCGGGGCTGCCGTCGGTCTGCACCTTCTGGAACTTTTCCAGCGCGGCCAGGAACTTGCTCTTGCGTTCGCGCACTTCGTTGACGGCGGCCTTCTCGGCGTCGTCGGTGATGGCGGCTTCCAGGCTGGCCAGCTGCTTCTCGCCTTCTTCCAGCGCGTCGGCGATGGCCTTCTTCTGCTTCTTGATGGCGCCGGCGGTGTCCAGCAGCAGCAGGTCGCGCACGGCGCGGGAAATGATGTTGATCTGGTTTTCCAGACCGTTGGCGGCGCCGATCTTGACGAGGCTGGAGTTCGCGGTGCGATCAAGGTCCTCCGACAGGCGCTTCGCATTGGAGGCGCCGAAAACGCCAATGGCCACCAGCAAAAGAATAAGGAGGCCAAAGCTCACGGCCAGACGGGGGCCGATGCGCAATTGCGTCAGGAAGTTCATTCAGTTCTCGTCCTTGTCGTGATCAGGTGTCTGCGGCGGTTGCCGCTCAGGCGCGCGGAATGGGCGCTTGGCCCGCGGCTCCTTGTCGGACCGCCCCAGCAATGGGCCGTCGCAGAGTGTGTCGTCACCTGTGACCCTTTGAAACTTGCGGCGTCCCGACCCCGTGAAGTCGTTCACGACGGCGCCATCGCCCCGCTGAAGCGTGCGTGGCGATGGCGACAGTGTTCAGGTGAGCGAACGCCTCAACTCGGCAGATCCCTGCGGGTTTCCACTCAGAAGTCGTGTGTAGCGCGACGAAGCCTGCTTGCTCGGCGGCGCCGGGCCATGACGTTTCGCACCCGCGGCGTCAGCGCTGAGCGGCTGCCGATCGCCAACGCAGCACTTCGACGGCATCGACGTCCCCCGCGTGGTGGCCGAAGGACTCCCTCAGATGGCTGGCCAGTGCGGCAAGGTCTTGTGCGTCCAGCACGCCGGCGAACGGCGGCATGCCGTAAGGGCGCGGATGACCGGGCGTCGCCGGGCCGAAGCCGCCCCGCTCGATGACGAGCAGCAGGTTGGCCGGGCTGGCCTGCGTCACCAGGCGGCTGCCCGCGAGCGCGGGGTAGGCCTGAGCGCCACTGGCATCGAGCCGGCCTTCGCCCTGGGTGCCGTGGCAGGCCGCGCAATGGTCTCGGTAGAGCGCGGCGCCTCGTTCGCGCCGGCGTGGTGCCGGGGTGGCGCCCGTGGGGCGCGGGACAGCCTGTTCGGGCAGTGTCTGCAGATAGGTGGCCATGGCGGTGAGGTCGGCGTCGTTCAGCGCGGCCGTGCTGCCCAGCACCACTTCCGCCATCGGTCCCTGGGCCGTGTGCCCGTTCGCATGGCCGTCGCGCAGCAGTCGCTGCACGGCCTCCTGCGGCCAGCGCTGCACACCGGCTTCTGACGGGTCCAGCAGCGAGGGGGCGACCCAGCCCAGGCCGGCGAGCGGCCCGCCGCGGAAGTCTGCCGGGCCGTCGTCGCCCGCCAGTGCGCCGCGGCGAGCGTGGCAGGCGCTGCAATGCGCCAGGCCTTGGCTCAGGTAGGCGCCGCGGTTCCAGACGGCATCGCGCGCTGGGTCGGGCCGATAAACCCCCGGGCGGAAGTGCAGCGCGCGCCACGCGGCCAGTGCCACTTGGGTGCCGTAAGGCCAGCGCAGTTCGTGTTCACGGCGTGGTGCGGGCTGCGGCGGCTGTGCCTGCAGCCAGGCGTGCAGGGCGTCGGCGTCCTCGCGCGTCACGAGTGTCGTGTTCGTCAGCGGGTGGGCGGGCACGAGCAGTCGGCCGTCGCGGCTGCGGCCGAAGTGCAGCGCGCCCCAGAAGTCGTCGGCGCTCCAGCCGCCCAGGCCGGTGGCGTCGGGCGTCAGGTTGGTGGAGAAGACGGTGCCGAACGGCGTGGGGATGGGCCGGCCGCCAGCCAGGCGCGCGCCGCCTCGGGCGGTGTGGCAGCTCGCGCAGTTGCCGACGGCCGCGAGGTAGGCGCCGCGCGCGACGCTGGCCGGCGCGAAGGCGGGCGGTGTGCTGTCGGTCAGCCCGCGCTGCCAGGCGAGCAGGCCCCAGGCCGCCCCCACCGTCAGGCCGGCCAGGGCCGCCAACGCGATCAGCAGGCGCTTCATGGCGTCAGGCCGCCGCAACGCACGGGGGGCGGCGCGGCCAGCGCGGCAGCCGGGTGCGGATCGGCCGGCATGGGCTGGCCGGCGAGGTACTGGGTCAGGGCGTGGATGTCGGCGTCGGTCAGCGCTTGGGCGATCTGCGCCATGCAGTCCGGCGGCTGGGCGCGGCGCTGGCCGCTGCGCCAGGCACCGAGCTGGCCGTTGAGATAGTCGCGCGACAGGCCCAGCAGGCCCGGCACGACGGGTTGCGTGCCCGTCAGCCGCTCGCCGTGGCAGGCGGTGCAGGCCGGCAATTGCCGGGCGGGGTCGCCGTGGCGCACCAGCTGTTCGGCCCGGGCCAGCGCCGGTGTGGGCAGGGTGGGGGCCTGCGGCGGTGGGTAGGGCAGGTCCAGCGACGCGAAATAGCCCGCCAGTTCCTTCAGGTAGGCGTCGGACAGGGGGGCGATGAGCTCGCTCATCAGCCCGTAGTCGCGCCGGCCATCGCGGAAGTTCAGCAACTGGTTGTGCAGATAGCCGGCCGGCTTGCCCGCCAGCCGGGGGTAGTAGCCGTCCGGCGCGGCGCGGCCCTGCTTGCCATGGCATCCGGTGCAGGCGAGCGCGCGTTGGGCCAGCGTGTCGGGGGCCGGCTCGGCACTGCTCGCGGCGGCGGCGATGAGCAGCGCGGCGGCCAGTGCGATGCGCTGCGGGGTGGCCATGTCGTCCGTGTGCCCGCGCCCGCGTCGACCGTTGGGCGGGTGCCTCAGCCCCGGCTGCCGAAGATGGCGGAGCCGACGCGCACCATCGTGGAGCCGGCGCGGATGGCGTCTTCGAGGTCGGCGCTCATGCCCAGCGAGAGCGTGTCCAGTGCCAGGCCTTCGGCCTTCAGGGCGTCGAACAGCGCTGCCATGGCCTGGTGCTGGGCCAGCGCGCCGGGGCCGGGCTCGGGCACCGCCATCAGGCCGCGCAGCGTCAGTCGGGGCAGGGCTGCCACCTGGTGAGCCAGCGCCCTGACGTCGCCAGGCAACAAACCGCTCTTGCTGGCCTCGGCGCTGATGTTGACTTGCAAGCAAATGTTCAGCGGTGGCAGCCCGGCCGGGCGCTGTTCGGACAGCCGCTCGGCGATCTTGAGGCGGTCCACGGCGTGCACCCAGTCGAACTGTTCGGCGACCGGGCGCGTCTTGTTGGACTGCAGCGGGCCGATGAGATGCCACTCGATCTGTTCGCGCAGATCGGCCAATTCATCGATCTTGGCGAGCCCTTCCTGCACATAGTTCTCGCCGAAAGCGCGTGCGCCGGCGGCGAAGGCTTCGCGCACGGCGGCAGCGGGAAACGTTTTGCTGACCACCAGCAGATGGACCGCGTCGGCCGGCCGGCCGGCTGCGACACATGCCGCAGCGATGCGGCTTTTGGTGACGTGAAGGGAATCTGAGATCGCCATAATCAGCTGAGCACTTTAGGGCCTGTTTCACGGCGGGCACCGATTCCCGTCGCGAACACAGGCCCCAACCCATGGACATCACTCAGCTGCTGGCTTTTTCGGTCAAGAACAAGGCATCCGACCTGCACCTCTCGGCCGGCCTGCCCCCCATGATTCGCGTGCACGGCGATGTGCGCCGCATCAACGTCGAGGCCCTGGACCACCGCGCGGTCCACGACATGGTCTACGACATCATGAACGACTCCCAGCGCAAGGTGTACGAAGAGACGCTGGAAGTCGACTTCTCGTTCGAGATCCAGGGCCTGGCGCGCTTTCGCGTCAACGCCTTCAACCAGAACCGCGGCGCCGGCGCCGTGTTCCGGACGATTCCGAGCAAGATCCTGAGCCTGGAGCAACTGGCCGCGCCCAAGGTCTTTGCCGACCTCGCGCTCAAGCCGCGCGGCATGGTGCTGGTGACCGGCCCGACCGGCTCCGGCAAGAGCACGACGCTGGCGGCCATGATCAACCACCTCAACGAGAACGAGTACGGCCACATCCTGACCATCGAGGACCCGATCGAGTTCGTGCACGAGTCCAAGAAGAGTCTGATCAACCAGCGGGAAGTCGGCCCGCACACGCACAGCTTCAGCAACGCGCTGCGCTCCGCCCTGCGCGAAGACCCGGACGCGGTGCTGGTGGGTGAAATGCGCGACCTGGAAACCATCCGCCTGGCGCTGACGGCCGCCGAAACGGGCCACCTGGTGTTCGGCACGCTGCACACCTCGTCGGCCGCCAAGACGGTGGACCGTATCGTCGACGTGTTCCCCGCAGCCGAAAAGGAGATGGTGCGCGCGATGGTGTCGGAGTCGCTCGTGGCGGTGATCTCGCAGAGCCTGTGCAAGCTCAAGGACGGCAGCGGCCGCGTGGCGGCGCACGAGATCATGCTGGGCACCTCGGCCATCCGCAACCTGATCCGCGAGAACAAGGTGGCGCAGATGTATTCGTCCATCCAGACCGGCAACTCGCAGGGCATGCAGACGCTGGACCAGAACCTGACGGACCTGGTCCGTCGCAACATCATTTCGCCGGCCGAGGCACGCTCCAAGGCCAAGTTCCCTGAAAACTTTCCTGGCTAAGCCAGGAAAGTTTGACGTCACTCATATGGCTTGCCATGTGAGTGACGGCAAAACTCCCCGATACAAGGACAAGCATCATGGAACGCGATCAGGCCTCCAAATTCATCAACGACCTGCTGCGGCTGATGCTGTCGCGCAAGGGCTCCGACCTGTTCCTGACGGCGGAGTTCCCGCCGGCCATCAAGGTGGACGGCAAGATGACCAAGGTCTCGCCGCAACCGCTGACGGGGCAGCACACGCTGCAGTTGGCGCGGTCCATCATGAACGACAAGCAGGCCGCCGAGTTCGAGCGCACCAAGGAGTGCAACTTCGCGATCTCGCCGCATGGCATCGGCCGCTTCCGCGTCAATGCCTTCATCCAGCAAGGCCATGTGGGCCTGGTGCTGCGGACCATCCCGTCCACGCTGCCCACCATCGCCTCGCTGGACTTGCCGCCGGTGCTGCGCGAGGTGGTGCAGAACAAGCGCGGGCTGGTCATCGTCGTGGGCGCCACGGGCTCGGGCAAGAGCACGTCGCTGGCCGCGATGATCGACGAGCGTAACGAGACCACCTATGGCCACATCGTGACCATCGAGGACCCGATCGAGTTCGTGCACCCGCACAAGAACTGCATCGTCACGCAGCGCGAACTGGGCATCGACACCGACAGCTGGGAAGCGGCGCTGAGGAACTCGCTGCGCCAGGCGCCCGACGTCATCCTGATGGGCGAGCTGCGCGACCGCGAGACGATGGACCATGCGATCGCATTCGCCGAGACCGGTCACCTGTGCATGGCCACGCTGCACGCCAACAGCGCCAACCAGGCGCTGGACCGCATCATCAACTTCTTCCCCGAAGAGCGCCGCGCCCAGCTGCTGATGGACTTGTCGCTGAACCTGCGCTCGCTGATCTCGCAGCGCCTGCTGCCGCGCCGCGAGGGCAAGGGCCGCGTGGCGGCTGTCGAGATCATGCTGAACACGCCGCTGATCTCAGACCTGATCTTCAAGGGCGAGATCAGCGAGATCAAGGAGCTGATGAAGCGCTCGCGCGAGCAGGGCATGCAGACCTTCGACCAGGCGCTGTTCGACCTCTACGAGGCCGGCAAGGTCACCTACGAAGACGCGCTGCGCAACGCCGACTCCGTGAACGACCTGCGCCTGCAGATCAAGCTCAACAGCGAGCGCGCCCGCTCCGGCGATCTGTCCACCGGCACGGAACACCTCACGATCATCTGACCACCCCGTCCCGGTTTCGCGGCCGCCGTGTCGGGATTCCGGACGCATCAGCACATGAGCAACCGTACTTACGAAACGCTTCCCGCCCGCCGCGTGGCTTTCCTCGGCCTGGGCGTCATGGGCCACCCGATGGCGGGCCATCTGGCCCGCGCCGGCCACCAGGTCACGGTCTACAACCGCACCGCTGCCAAGGCCCAGGCCTGGGCTGCGGAATACGGTGGCGCGGTTGCCGCCACACCGGCCGAGGCGGCCCAGGGCGCGGCGTTCGTGTTCTGCTGCGTCGGCAACGACGACGACCTGCGCTCCGTGGTGCTGGGCGAACACGGCGCGTTGGCGGGCATGGCGGCCGGCGCGGTGTTTGTCGACCACACGACGGCCTCGGCCGAGGTCGCCCGTGAACTGCACGCCGAGGCGGCCCGGCGTGGCATCGCCTTCGTCGACGCGCCGGTGTCGGGTGGCCAGGCGGGTGCCGTCAACGGCGCGCTGACGGTCATGTGCGGTGGCGACGCGGCAGCCTTTGACGCGATGAAGCCTGTGGCGATGAATTTCGCCCGCGCCGTGACGCTGCTGGGCGGCCCTGGCGCCGGCCAGCTGGCCAAGATGGTGAATCAGATCTGCATCGCCGGTGTCGTGCAGGGGCTGGCCGAGGCGGTGCGCTTCGGCCAGAACGCGGGCCTGGACATGGCGCAGGTGCTCGACGTCATCGGCAAGGGCGCTGCGCAGAGCTGGCAGATGGACAACCGCGGCAAGACCATGGTCGAGGACAAGTTCGACTTCGGCTTCGCGGTGGACTGGATGCGCAAGGACCTCGGCCTCGTGCTCGACGAGGCCCGCCGCAATGGTTCACGCCTGCCGCTGACGGCGCTGGTGGACCAGTTCTACGCCGATGTGCAGGCCCAGGGTGGCAACCGCTGGGACACGTCGTCGCTGATCAAGCGACTCTGAGCGCGTGAGCCGAGACGCTCGCGGGCCATCGCCCGCGAGCGTCGGCGCGTCTGGACGACGGGCTCAAGACTTCTTCGGCAGCGTCTGCGCGAGTTCGTCTTCGCTGATGATCTCGAAGGCGCGCACGACCTTCTTCACGCCGCTGACCTGGCGCACGATTTCCGTCGCCCGGGCGGCTTCGCGCTCGGTCACGCGGCCCATCAGGTAGACCTGCGAGCGCTCGACGACGACGTAGAAGGCGTTGCTCATCAGGTCGCGTGCGTCGATGAACTGGGCCTTGACCTTGCCGGCGATGACCGTGTCGTTGGCGCGGCTGCTCAGCGAACTGGCCGCCAGCACTTCCACCTCGTTCAGCACCTTCTGCACGTTCTCCACGCCGCTGACGATGCCGTCCAGTCGCGCGCGCGCCTCTTCGGAGTTGGCTTCGCCGGTGATCAGCACCGTGCGGTTGTAGCTGTTGATGCTGACGTGCACCTTCTCGCCGAGTTGCTCACGCACGCGGGCACCGGCCTTGACCTCGATGGTCTGGTCCTCGAGCTGGGCGCCGGAGGTGCGGCGGTCGGTCGCGACGCTGACGCCACCCATCATCGCGCCGCCGATCAGCAGCGGCGCGCAGCCGGTGGCGAGGGTGCTGGCCAGCACGGCGGCGGTCAGCGTCAGGGAGAGCTTCTTCATGTTCAGGGTTCCAGGGGGGGGCCAGGGGGGTTATTCGTCGCTGCCCAGCAGCTGCAGGTCGATGGCGTCGGCCAGGGCATGCAGCAGCACACGCTGGGCTTCCACAACGCGCGGCTCGCGACCGTGGCTGACGCGGATCTGGATGTCGGTGTCTTGCAGCAGGCCGCGCCATTCGTCGTTGGCGCCGGTGGGTTGGGCGGTCAGCGCGATGATGCTCATCTCCTGCGCATGCGCCACGGCCAAAGCGGGCTGCCAAGCATCACGCTGCTCGCGCAGTGGCTCGATCATGATGAGCACGTCGCCGGGGTGGCCGTGCGCCTGCAGCAGTCGGGCCAGGTCCAGCCCCGCCGCCTCGCGGGCCTGGGCGGCCAGACTCCAGGCGGCCAGGCCCGGGCGCTCCTGCTCGAAGCGGCCGGCCAGGCGTGCGGCGAGATAGTCGGCATCCAGGCTGGCCAGGCCTTGTGCGGCGCAGAGGATGCGGTTGCCGCCAGTGATGGCGTCCACCACCATCTGCGCGGCCATCGCCAGGGGGCGGGCCAGTTGCTCGGCCGCCTGGTACAGAAGGTCGGCGCTTTCGAAGAACTGCTGCTGGATTCTTTGCTCGATCATGGAGGCGGGATCATAGTCAGCCCGCGTCGAAGGCTCCTTGTAACCAGGTGAGTGTGGCGCCGTCGATCGCGACGACGTCGAAGCGGCAGGGCGGCGGGCTGGCGTAGCGCAGCAGATAGTGCTGGGCCGCGTAGATGAGGTGCTGCTGCTTGCGCGCGGTGACGCTGGCCGCCGCGCCGCCGTGCGAGGCATCGGCGCGCGCGCGCACCTCGACGAAGACCAGCGTGCCGTCGCGATCCTGCAGGATCAGGTCCACCTCGCCGGCATGGCGACGCGGGCCGGCGGCGACTCGATAATTCCGCTCCAGCAGACGCAGGCCGGCCTGTCGCAGGTGCGCCAGCGCGGCGTCTTCCGCCGCGTCGCCACGCGTCTTGGTCGCCGCCTTTGAACGTGAGCTCCCGTTGAACATCGCCGTTTCCGATCAGTCCTTGCTGCGCCAGGCCGCCGCGGCCGCCGCCGGCAGCCAGCAGTATCCGGCCGCCACGCTCTATCTGGTGGCCACGCCCATCGGCAACCTGGCCGACCTGAGCCTGCGCGCCATCCATTTGCTCGGTCTGGCCGATGCGCTGGCCTGCGAGGACACGCGCCAGGGCGGCGCCCTGCTGCGCCACCTGGGCCTGCACAAGCCGCTCATCGCCTTGCACCAGCACAACGAACGCGAGGCGAGTGCTGCCGTCCTCGCGCGGCTGGCGGCCGGTGAGCGCGTGGCCTATGCGTCCGACGCCGGCACGCCGGCCATCTCCGACCCCGGCGCCGTGCTGGTGCGCGAGGTGGTGGCCGCGGGGCATCGCGTGCTGCCGCTGCCGGGCCCCAGCAGCACGGTGACGGCGCTCAGCGTGGCCGGCGACACGGCGGCGACGAGCTTCGCCTTCGCCGGCTTCCTGCCGACCAAGGCGGGTGAGCGCCGCTCGGCGCTGCAGGCGGTGCTCGGCGTCGAAGGGCAGAGCCAGGTGGTGTTCGAGGCGCCGCACCGCATCATCGACCTGGTGGCGCTGCTGGCCGAACTGGCGCCGCAGCGCCGTGTGACGGTCTGCCGTGAGCTGACCAAGCAGTTCGAGAGCGTCCACACGGCCGAGGCCGCGACGCTGCCGGCGTGGCTGGCAGCCGACGCGCAACGCCAGCGCGGCGAGTTCGTGCTGGTGCTGCACGCGCAGGCGCCGCAGGCTGCTGCCGACGATGAACTGCCGCCGCAGGCGCTGCGTACGCTGGCCCTGCTGGCGGCCGAGCTGCCGCTGAAGCAGGCGGTGGCGCTGGCGGCGCAGATCAGCGGAGCACCCCGCAACCAGCTCTATGACGCCGGGCTGAAACTCAGGCGCGGCGCCGACGAATAGGGTGCCGGCCGGCGCGTGCCGGGCTGTCCACGGGCGCTCAAGGGGAGATGCGGGCAGGGCGCTGTCGCCGGTCATGCCCATGTCTTGCCACGTCGGGCGCCCAGGTTCCTAGAATCGCCCCATGATCGCCGTCGAACCCACCCTGGCCCGCCTGGCCACCGCCCGCTCGCAACTGCTGGAGCCCTTCGGCCTGACCGAAGCGTCGCTGTCGCAGGCGCTGCGCCTCATCACCGAGCACCGGGTCGACGATGCCGACCTGTACTTCCAGACCACGCGCGCCGAGGGCTGGAGCCTGGAGGAGGGCATCGTCAAAAGCGGCTCGTTCAGCATCGACCAGGGCGTGGGCGTGCGCGCCGTGGCTGGCGAGAAGACGGCATTCGCCTACTCCGACGACATCTCGCTGCACTCGCTGCTGGACGCGGCGCGCACGGTGCGCACGATCGCGGCGGCCGGCCAGAGCAAGCGCGTGAAGGTGCCCGCGCAAGGCCATGTGGCCGGCAGCCGCGAGCTCTACGGCGTGGCCGACCCCATCGCGTCTCTCGACAGCGCCGCCAAGGTGGCCTTGCTGGAGCGGGCCGAGAAAATGGCCCGCGCCAAGGACCCGCGCGTGGTGCAGGTCATGGCCGGCCTGGCCGCCGAGCATGAGGTGGTGCTGATCGCCCGCGCCGACGGCACGCTGGCCGCCGACGTGCGCCCGCTCGTGCGGCTGTCGCTGACGGTGATCGCCGAGAGCAACGGCCGCCGCGAGGTGGGCTCGGGCGGCGGCGGTGGTCGCTTCGGCCTGGCCTATTTCACGGACGAGATGATCGCCAGCTACGTGGAGCACGCTGTGCACGCGGCGCTGACCAACCTCGAGAGCCGCCCGGCGCCGGCCGGCGAGATGACGGTCGTCGTCGGCCCCGGCTGGCCCGGCGTGCTGCTGCATGAGGCGGTCGGCCACGGGCTGGAGGGCGACTTCAACCGCAAGGGTTCCAGCGCGTTCTCGGGCCGCATCGGCCAGCGCGTGGCGGCCAAGGGCGTCACTGTGCTGGACGACGGCACGCTGCCGGACCGCCGCGGCTCGCTGAACGTCGACGACGAGGGCTGCGCCTCGCAGCGCAACGTGCTGATCGAGGACGGCATCCTGAAGGGCTACATCCAGGACGCGATGAACGCCCGGCTGATGAAGGTCGCCCCCACCGGCAACGGCCGCCGCGAAAGCTATGCCCACGTGCCCATGCCGCGCATGACCAACACCTACATGCTGGGCGGTCAGGACGACCCACAGGAGATCGTGGCGTCCATCAAGAAGGGCCTGTACGCCACCAACTTCGGCGGCGGCCAGGTCGACATCACCAGCGGCAAGTTCGTGTTCTCGGCCAGCGAGGCCTACTGGGTCGAGAACGGCAAGATCCAGTACCCGGTCAAGGGCGCCACCATCATCGGCAACGGGCCGGACGCGCTGACGCGCGTCAGCATGATCGGCAACGACATGAGCCTGGACACCGGCGTTGGCGTGTGCGGCAAGGAAGGCCAGAGCGTGCCCGTGGGTGTGGGCCAGCCCACGCTGCGCATCGACGGGCTGACCGTCGGCGGCACGGCCTGATCGCCGGCGGGGCATCGCCGCTTCGGGTGGCGATGCCGGCGCCTCTTTTGCAATCGTTGACGACGCGGTGGTGCGGGTGGCACGTCGGTGCGCCCCGCCGGCCGTGCGCGCGGTTGGCCCGGCGCGCGAGGCAAAACTACCGGAATGCCGTTCCCGCAACGATTGCAGCGTGATCGTGGAAGGACAGGCTCGGTGAACATCCAAGGGTGAAGAAAGTTTGCTCGTCACCCTGCTGAATGAAGCTTCGCACCGTGTCCCGGGGGTTCCTGGCGGCCGTGTTGTCGGTCCTTGCCGCGAACCTCGCATTCCTCGTCGTGATCTCCGACGGCGTGGACTCGGTGCGCGCCTCCGTGGGCGCGCGGGACGCCACGGCTGAATTCGTTCAGGCGCTGGAGCGGGACAACGAACGACTGGCCCAGCTCGTGCAGAGTTTCACGACGACGGGCAAGCCGGCCTACTTGCGGGCTTACTACGACATCCTGGCCCGCCGCGACGGCGAGGTGGCGCCCGGCGCGGCAACGGCCGACCCGCAGCCGTCGCCGGGGCTGCTGCTGCGGATGCAGGCGTTGAAGTTCTCGCCGCAGGAACTGGCGCTGGTTCGCCGTGCGCTGACGACGGCGGCGCGCATGCAGGGGCTGGAGAAGATTGCGTTCGCGGCCACCCAGGGGCTCTATGACACCGGCCGGCGTGAATTCGTCTCCGAAGGCGTGCCGGATCCCACCTTCGCCATCAGTCTCGTGCACGCGCCCGACTACGAGGCGCTGCGCGGCGATCTGCAGGCCGCGGTCGCCCAGCTGCATGAGGCGTCGCGAGCGCGCACGTCGCAGGAGCTGGACGACACGCATCGGCGGCTCAACAACTCGCTGCGGGCCGCCGTCGTGGGCGATCTGCTGCTGCTGCCGCTGCTGATCGCGGCCTTCATCTTCATGAACCGCCGCGTGCTGGCGCCCATCGGGCAACTGGGCGAGACGGCCTACCGCTTTTCGTCGGGCGACTTCTCGGCCCGCACCGCCGTCGGGGCCAGCCGGGTGCGCGAACTCGGCGCGCTCGCGCGCACGCTCGACGAGATGGCCGACGCGATCACGCGGGACCTGCAGCGCCGCGACGCCGACCACCTGCTGCTGCGCGAGGCGCACGATGCCGCCGCTGCGGCGACGCAGGCCAAGTCGCGCTTTCTGGCCAACATGAGCCATGAGATCCGCACGCCCATGAACGCCATCATGGGCATGACGCATCTGGCCCTGCAGACCGAGCTCACGGCCGAGCAGCGCAACTACCTGGAGAAGTCCGACGGGGCGGCGCGCATGCTGCTCGCGCTGATCAACGACGTGCTGGACTTCTCCAAGATCGAGGCGGGCAGCATGAGCATCGAGGAGGCGCCGTTCCACCTCGAGAACGTCGTCTCCCAGGCGATCGCGCTGGTGCGGCACTCGGCGCAGGCCAAGGAGCTGGAGCTGCTGTGCGACTACGCCGACGCCTCGCTGCTGACCAGCCGCGGCACGCTGCGCGGCGACGCGTTGCGGCTGCAGCAGGTGCTCGTGAACCTGCTGTCCAACGCCGTGAAGTTCACGCCGACCGGCCAGGTGCGGCTGACGGTGGGCACGGCCCAGGGCGATGCCGACGATGCCCGCGTGCGGCTGAGCTTTGTCGTGCAGGACACCGGCATCGGCATGGACGGCGCGCAGATCGGCAAGCTGTTCCGCGAGTTCGCGCAGGCCGACGCGTCCACGACGCGGCGCTTCGGCGGCACCGGCCTGGGACTGGCCATCACGCACCGGCTGGTCACGCTGATGGGCGGCACCATCCAGGCCACCAGCAAGCCCGGTGTGGGCAGTCGCTTCGAGGTGCGGCTGCCGCTGCCGCTGGACGCGGAGGCGCCGGCGGCCGTCTGCCCGCCGGCCGCGGTCACCGCGCGGGTGCTGGTGGTGGAAGACCAGACCGACACCTTCATGGCGCTGCTGAGCCAGGTGCTGTCGCTGGGCGTCTGCGCGCGCGGCCACCTGGCCCGCGCCACGACGGCCAAGGAGGCCTTGAGCCTGCTGGCCCAGGCCCAGCGCGACGGCACGCCGTTCGACCATGTGCTGCTGGACTGGGTGCTGCCCGACGCCACAGGCAGCACCGTGCTGGGGCCGATGCAGGCGCAGCAGCCAGGCCTGCGCATCGCGGTCATGTCGGCCTACGGCAGCGAGGAGGTGCGCCACAGCGTGCGGGCGGCGGGCGTGACCGACTTCATCGACAAGCCGGTGCTGCCCGAGGATCTGCGTCAGCTGTTCTTGCCGCCGGCGGTTGCCAGGCGGCCCGCCGATGGCGACCGGCTCGACGGGCTGCGGGTGTTGCTGGTCGAGGACAACGCGTTGAACCAGGAAATCGCCAGCGGCCTGTTGCGCCAGCGTGGCGCTGTGGTCGAGCTCGCCGGCAACGGCTTGGAGGCGCTGGAGTTGCTGGCGTCGCGCGGGCCGGCGCATTTCGATGTCGTGCTGATGGACCTGCAGATGCCGGTGCTCGACGGCATCGAGGCCACGCGCCGGCTGCGGGCAACGCATGGCTTCGAGTTGCTGCCGGTGCTGGCCATGACGGCGCATGCACTGGACGACGAACGCGATCGCTGCCTGGCCGTCGGCATGCAGGGGCACATCGCCAAGCCGCTGAACATCGAGCGCTTCGTCGCGAGCCTGCTGCCCTTCCGGCGCGAGACGCGCGCCGCGCCGCCGCGGCCCCCGTTGCCGCTGGCTGCCGAGACCGTGACGCTGCCGCCCATGCCGGCGCTGGACGTGCGGGCGGCGCTGCAGCGCTTCGACGGGCGCGAGGCGCTGTACCGGCGCACGCTGCTGGGTTTCGCCGGCAGCCATGGCAACGGCCTGGCCGACTGGTGGCGGCTGCTGGCCGAGGGGGGCTTCGACGACTTGCGCCGCGAGGTGCACACCTTGCATGGGCTGGCCGGCACGATCGGCGCCGAAGCGCTCGCCGAACAGGCGCGCCAGCTGGAGCGCGCCGTCGTGGGGCGCGACGCGGCCGGCATCGAGGCGGGCCTGCCGAGCGTGGCGCAGTTGCTGGCCGAGGTGGTTGCGCAGATCGAGGCCGCCCTGGTGCCGGCGCCGCCGTGGATGAGCAGCCTGACGGTGCCGGCCGCTGGTGCGTCGGCGCCGCTGGGGAGTGAGTTGGCGGAGTTCAGGCGGTTGCTGGAGTCGGCGGACAGCCAGGTGCTGGACTGGTGGCAGGCGCACCAGCAGAGCCTGGGCGACCGGCTGCCGCCGCCCACGTTGCGCCGCCTGGTGCAGGCGATGAACGCGTTGGACTTCGATGCGGCGCTGGCTGCCCTCACGACCCTGCCGGAGGCCCGCCCATGAGCCGGGGTGACCTGCCGTTGGCGCAAGACCCGGCGCCGCCGCAGGCCACCGTGCTGGTGGTCGACGACACGCCGGCCAACCTGACGCTGATGGCCCAGGTGCTGCGGCCGCACTGCCGTGTACAGCTGGCCGTGTCTGCCGAAAAGGCGCTGGCGCTGGCCAGCCAGGCACCGCCGGATCTCGTGCTGCTGGACATCATGATGCCCGGCGTCGATGGCTACGAAGTCTGCCGCCGACTCAAGGCCGACGAACGCACGCGCGACGTGCCCGTGATCTTCCTGACGGCGCTGTCGGGTACGGCAGACGAGACGGCCGCTTTCGACGCGGGCGCCGCCGACTTCGTGACCAAGCCGTTCAACAACGTCACGCTGCTGTCGCGGGTGCGCACGCAGCTGTTGCTGAAGCTGGCGCGGGACCGGCTCAAGGGGCGCAATGCCGATCTGTCAGGCGAGGTGCGCAGGCGCCGCCGGGAGGTCGAGGCGTTGCGCGACACCACGCTGTTCGTCATGGTGACGCTGGCGGAGTTCCGTGACGGCGATACCGGCGCCCACATCCAGCGCACGCAGGAGTACGTGCGGGTGCTGGCCGGCTGGTTGGTGGCGCAGGGCAGGGCGGAGGCGCTGACGGGCGGGGATATCGACGCACTGGCACGCTCCGCGCCGCTTCACGACATCGGCAAGGTGGCCATTCCCGACCAGATCCTGCTCAAGCCCGGCCGGCTGTCTGCCGAGGAGTGGTCTGTCATGAAGACGCATACGACGGCGGGTGCCGAGCTGCTACAGCGTGCCGTGGATCGGCTGGGCGACGATGCCGGTGCGCTGCTGCGTTATGGCCTGCAGATCGCCCGCCACCACCATGAACGCTGGGACGGTAGCGGCTACCCCGATGGCCTTGCCGGCGCGGACATCCCTTTGGCAGCGCGGCTGATGGCGGTGGCGGATGTCTACGACGCGCTGATCAGCCGACGGCCCTACAAGGACCCCATGCCGCACGAGCAGGCCGTCGAGTTCATCTCGGCGGGCAGCGGCACCCAGTTCGACCCGCAGGTCGTGGCGGCGCTGCAGGCCTGCCAGGCGGAGATGCGAGCCATCGCGGAGCAATTCCATGACTGAATTTCTGCGTTCACCCCGGCGGCGGCTGCCCGGCGCTCTCGCGGCGGCGCTGCTGTCCATGCTGGGGGCGGAGCCGGAGCCGGCGCTGGGGCAAGACCTGTCGTGGTCGGCGTTCGGCACGCTGGGCTATGCCCGCTCCAACCGCGACTACGCCTATCGGCGCCACATCGACAGCGACGGCACGCTGCAGGCCGACAGCGTGCTGGGTGGGCAGGCGGACCTGCGTTTCGGCCCGCAGTGGTCGGCCACCGTGCAGCTGCGGGCGGCGCCTTCGCTCAAGAGCGATGCGCGCTGGGACCTGACGCCCGCCTGGGCCTTCCTCGCCTGGCGGCCGGGCGACGACTGGCTGCTGCGCGCCGGCAAGATGCGTGTGCCGCTGTACCTCAATTCCGAGGTGATGGACGTCGGCGTGACCTACGACCTGGCGCGGCTGCCGCAGGAGATGTACTCCATCGTGCCGTCGACGGACTTCGTCGGCGCAGCCGCCGCCAGAACGTGGATGCTGGGCGAGCGCGAGCTGGCCCTGGACGCCTATGCCGGCGAGATCGGCACCACGGCGCGCTTCTGGCTGCGCGACGGCGTGCCGCCGCAGATGGCGGCCGGCGCGAACTTTCGCGACATCCGCGTGCAGTCGGCTGGCCTGGTGCTCACGATGCGCTCGGTCAACGGCACGTGGCGCGCGGGCGTGCACGGCGCCCGCACGAGCATGCGCAGCGGTGCACCGATGGTCGTGTCCTACCCTTTCGTCGAGGTGGCGCCCGGCCTGGGCTACTACCAGGTCAGCGACCAGCTGCCCGGCCCCGGCGCGCGCGTCACCGGCAGCGTGCGCAACCTCATCTACACGGTGGGCGTCGACCAGGCGCTCGCGCCCGGCTGGCGTCTGATGGGCGAATTCGCGGCGAACGTACAGCGTGGCACCGAGCTGGGCTCCGATTCGCGCGGCGGCTACGTCGCGCTGCTGCGCACGGTCGGGCGTTTCACCCCTTACGCGAGCTGGGCTCGGCTCAAGTCCAGCGATGGCCGGCTCGACTGGGCGCAGCGGCTGACGACGCAGCGTTTGCCGGCCACGATCCCCGGGGCTGCGCTGATCAACGCAGCGCAGCGGGCGGCGGGCGAGACGGGCTATGCGGTGGACCAAAGCACGTTGGCTCTCGGCGGGTCTTACGGCGTGCGGCCCGGCCAGAAGGTCAAGCTGGAGTGGGCGCACACGCGGATCGGGCGGCTCAGCCGCTTCGTGGATACGTTGCCCGGCAGCGAGACGCCCTCACGCACGGGCATCGACGTGCTGTCGGCCAGCTACAGCTTCAGCTTCTGAGGACGGCGGCATGAACACCTTCCTGCGATCGCTGCCGTGGATGCTGGGGCTGTGGTTCGGCGTGGCCCATGCTGGCGATGACGCGCCGGTCGTCGTCATCGCCCACGCACAAGTGGCGCGCGTGGACGCGCCCACATTGCAGCGGCTCTATTTGGGCCGCACCATCGAGCTGGCCGGCTCGCCCGTCGTCGTCGTCAACCAGCGCAGCGCCAGCGACGCGCGCGAGCGCTTTCTGAAGCTGGTGCTCAACACCGACGAGGAGCACTACGCCTCTTACTGGACCGTGCGCCGCCATGTGGGCAAGGGGGCGCCGCCCCGGGAGTTTGCGAGTGCGGCCGAGCTGATCGCCTACGTGCAGGCCACGCCGGGCGCCATCGGCTACGTCGCAGCAGCCGATGTGAAGCCAGGCCTGAACGTCATCTACCGGGCGCGGCCGTGACGACGGGGTGCAACTGCCCCTTGCCTCGTCGCGAAGCCCACCTGCTCGCCTTGGCGTGCTAGATTCCCGGCCATGTCTTGCCGTCGCGCCTACTTTGCGTTTTTTTGGTTCTTCTGCTGCCCCCCGGCGCAGGAGAGGTGAACGCGCAGGCGCAAACCGAATCCCCTGAAACCGCCGGGTCCCAAGCCCGGCGGTTTTTTTTATCTCAAAGGTGCCCGTAGATGAATGCGACCCAGCCTCAGTCCGTCGAACCCGAAGCCCAGCGCTGGTATTCGCAGGACGACAAGACCAGCGCCACCGACGACGAGCGCATCCTCGACATCACGCCGCTGCCGCCGCCGGAGCACCTGATCCGCTTCTTCCCCATCCGCGGCACGGCGATGGAAGGGCTGATCAGCCAGACCCGCCAGCGCATCCGCAAGATCATGAGCGGCGAAGACGATCGGCTGCTGGTGGTCATCGGGCCGTGCTCCATCCACGACCCGGCCGCTGCGCTTGAATATGCCCGCAAGCTGATGGCCGAGCGGGAGCGGCATGCCGACACGCTGGAGATCGTCATGCGCGTCTACTTCGAGAAGCCGCGCACGACCGTGGGCTGGAAGGGCCTCATCAACGACCCCTACCTGGACGAGAGCTACCGCATCGACGAAGGCCTGCGCATCGCGCGCCAACTGCTGCTGGAGATTAACCGACTGGGCATGCCGGCGGGGTCGGAGTTCCTGGATGTGATCTCGCCGCAGTACATCGGTGACCTGATCTCCTGGGGTGCCATTGGCGCGCGCACCACCGAGAGTCAGGTGCACCGCGAGCTGGCCTCGGGCCTGTCCGCGCCCATCGGCTTCAAGAACGGCACCGACGGCAACATCAAGATCGCCACCGACGCCATCCAGGCGGCGGCGCGCGGCCACCATTTCCTGTCCGTGCATAAGAACGGCCAGGTCGCCATCGTCGAGACGCGCGGCAACCCGGATTGCCACGTCATCCTGCGCGGCGGCAAGGCGCCCAACTACGACGCGCAGAGCGTGGCCGCCGCCTGTGCGGATCTGGACAAGGCCAAGCTGCCGCAGCGCCTGATGGTGGATTGCTCGCATGCCAACTCCAGCAAGCAGCACAGCCGCCAGCTGGACGTCGCGCGCGACATCGCGGGCCAACTGCGCGAGGGCAGCAACGCCATCTTCGGCGTCATGGTGGAAAGCCACCTGAACGACGGCGCCCAGAAGTTCACGCCAGGCCAGGACGATCCCGGCACGCTGCAGTACGGCAAGAGCATCACCGACGCCTGCCTGGGCTGGGGTGACTCGCTGGCGGTGCTGGAGGTGCTGAGCGAGGCGGTCAGGGCGCGCCGCTGATCAGGGCTGGGCGCCTTCCGCCATCGCGCGGATGGCGTCCAGGCTTGGAAAGCTCGATTGCCCCGCACCCACCAGCGGGTAGTACATGACATCTGTTCTGAGCATGTACTTGGTGCCCGCGGTAACGATGGAGCCGCGATGGCGCAGGCGGTGTGGGAAGACGACGACGTCACCTTGCTCGCCGCGAACCTCTTGTTGCGAGCCCTCGACGTCGAAGGTGGTTTCGCCGCCTTGATAGCCGTCGCTGAGGTAGATCAGCAGTGTCAGCTGGCTGCGCTCGCCGTTGCTGCGCTCGAACGGGCCGTCGACATGCCAGTCGAACTTCTGCGCCGCCGCGTAACGGTAGAAGCGGAAGCGTTCGTTCAGACCGGAGAGGCCGCGCGCCGTCCACACAGGCGGCAAGTCCAAGGCGACGCGCCGCCATACCTCCAGCGCGAGCTCGGTGCTGTCGAAGATGACACGGTCGTTGTTGCGCACCTCGCTTTCGAAGCGCACGCCGGTTTCGGTATTGATGGTGGCCGGCTCGAAGCCGAAGCCTTCAGCCTGCTGGATGAAGCGCGCGCAGTCGGCGGCGGAGAAGACTTGGGACAGGCGAAAGATGCCGTGCCCGAGGTTGTGCGAAGTGCTCATGGCGAGATGGGTTTACGCTGACGGGTTTGGTGCCGGCCCGCTCTTGAAATTGGCGCAGCCGGCCTCAGGTGGCCGCCCTCGGGGCGGCGATGCCCAGCGATTCCCTAAAGTTTTTCCATTGCCATGACCAAGCAAATCCACGCATTCCAAGCTGAAGTCAAACAGATTCTGCACCTCGTCACGCACAGCCTGTACTCCAACAAGGAGATCTTCCTGCGTGAGCTGGTCAGCAACGCCAGCGATGCCTGCGACAAGCTGCGCTTCGAGGCGCTGGACAACGCGGCGCTGTTCGAGGATGCGCCCAACCTGGAGGTGCGCGTCAGTTTCGATGAGGAAGCCAAGACGCTGACCATCAGCGACAACGGCATCGGCATGAGCGCCGAAGAGGCGGCGTCGCACCTGGGCACCATCGCCAAGAGCGGCACGCGCGAGTTCATGGCCAAGCTCGAAGGCGACCAGAAGAAGGACGCCCAGCTCATCGGCCAGTTCGGTGTGGGCTTCTACTCCGGCTTCATCGTCGCCGACCGCATCACCGTCGAGACGCGCCGCGCCGGGCTGCCGGCCGAGCAAGGCGTTCGCTGGACCAGCGAGGGCACCGGCGAGTACGAGATCGAGACCATCACCAAGGCCGGCCGCGGCACCGACGTCATCCTGCACCTGCGCGAGGGTGAAGAGGAGTTCCTGAAGACCTGGCGCGTCAAGTCGACCATCGCCAAGTACAGCGACCACATCTCGCTGCCCATCCTGATGAAGAAGGAGACCTGGGACGTCGAGAACGCCAAGCAGGTCATCACCGACGAATGGGAGCCGGTCAACAAGGCGTCGGCGCTGTGGAGCCGCGCCAAGAGCGACATCACGCCCGAGCAGTACGAGGAGTTCTACAAGCAGATCAGCCACGACAGCGAGGCGCCGCTGATCCACACGCACAACCGCGTGGAAGGCCGCAGCGAGTACACGCAGCTGCTCTACATCCCGGCCAAGGCCCCGTTCGAGCTGTGGAACCGCGACAAGCGCGGCGGCGTGAAGCTGTACGTCAAGCGCGTCTTCATCATGGACGACGCCGAGGCGCTGATGCCGGTCTACCTGCGCTTCGTCAAGGGCGTGATCGACTCGGCCGACCTGCCGTTGAACGTGAGCCGCGAGCTGCTGCAGGAAAGCCGCGATGTGAAGGCCATCCGCGAGGGTTCGACCAAGCGCGTGCTGGGCATGCTGGAGAGCCTGGCCAACAGCGAGGACGAGGCCGAACGCGCCAAGTACGCGGCATTCTGGAAGGACTTCGGCCAGGTGCTGAAGGAGGGCATCGGCGAGGACCACCAGAACCAGGAACGTCTGGCCAAGCTGTTCCGCTTTGCGTCCACGCAGGCCGACGAAGGCGTCAGCCTGGCCGACTATGTGAGCCGCATGAAGGACGGCCAGGAGGTCATCTACTACATCACCGCCGACTCGCTGGCCGCCGCCAAGCACAGCCCGCAGCTGGAGATCTTCCGCAAGAAGGGCATCGAGGTGCTGCTGCTGGTGGACCGCGTGGACGAGTGGATGCTCAGCCACCTCTACGAGTTCGATGGCAAGCAATTGCAGTCGGTCGCCAAGGGCGCCGTCGACCTGGGCAAGCTGCAGGACGAGGACGAGAAGAAGAAGGCCGAGGCAACGGCCGAAGCCTTCAAGCCGCTGCTGGACAAGCTGAAAGACGCGCTGAAGGACCGCGCCAAGGATGTGCGCGTGACGACGCGCCTGGTCGATTCGCCCGCCTGCATCGTCGTCGAGGAGGGCGACGTCAGCGGCCATCTGGCGCGCCTGCTGAAGCAGGCCGGCCAGGCGGCGCCGGTGTCGCTGCCCACGCTGGAGATCAATGCCGAGCACGCGCTGGTCAAGCGGCTGGACGGCAGTGCGCACTTCGACGAGCTGGCCCAGGTGCTGTTCGACCAGGCCGTGCTGGCGGAAGGCGGCCACCTGGAAGACCCGGCTGCCTACGTGAAGCGCGTCAACGCGCTGCTGATCGGCTGAAAGACGCGGCCCCGCCGCGTTGCCGCCACCGGCGCGGAGTTGTCGTGTCGCCGACGTGACAGCTAGGCCGGTGTTGCGGCAGTTTTGTGTGTATTTGTGACGGGAATGACACAGCTACGGCTCGTTGGGCTTCCCCTCGCGGCCGGTCGTCGCTACCCTCCTAGGGTTTGTACCGACCGTCTGCCGTTTCATGGTCCTGAATGAGCCGCGTGACTCCGTCACCGCACAGCCTGTAGCCGGGCTGACCCACCGTCTGGTGCTGCGACCGCCGCGAGACAGCGATCTCGACACGATGGTGGCCCTCTACGCCGACCCTGCCGTCACCCGCTTCTGCGTCGCCGCGACGCCGCAAGGCCGAGACGCCACGCGGGCCCAGTTGCAGGCGTGGATCAGCCATTGGCAGGCCCATGGTTTCGGTCACTGGGCGATCGCCGAGCGTGAGCGTCCCGACACCTTGATCGGCTTCGGCGGCCTGATGCACCGCAGCGTTGCAGGCCATGACGGGCTGTTCCTGTACTACCGTTTCACGCCGCAGGCCTGGGGCCGGGGGCTGGCTTCCGAGATGGCATTGCACGCGTTCGGCCAGGCCTTCGACCAGCGCCACGAGCCGGCGGTTGCCGCAGCGGTGCTGCCCAGCAATGCCCCGACGCGCAAGACGCTCGAAGGGCTGGGAATGCGGCCCAAGGGCACGTTGTCAGACGGCCCCGGCAATGCCGCATCGCTCTTGTACGAGCTGACTGCCGAGCGCTGGGCCGCGCTGCCGCACCCCGCGCCCGCGGTGGTGGCGTTCGCGGCTTAGGCTTCAGGCCATTCGCATGGGGATGGTCACCGGGCCGTCGTTGACCAGGTGCACCTGCATGTCCGCCCCGAATTCGCCGCTCGCGACCACTGGATGCTGGCGGCGCGCGATGGCCAGCGTGTGGTCGTAGAGGCGCCGCCCCAGTTCGGCCGGCGCTGCGCCTGAAAAACTTGGCCGGTTGCCGCCCTGGGTGTCGGCCGCGAGCGTGAACTGGCTGACGATGAGCAGCCCGCCCGCCACGTCCTGCACGCTGCGGTTCATCTTGCCGGCGTCGTCGCTGAAGACGCGCAGCTTCAGCACCTTGGCGATCAGTTTCTCGGCCGTCGCCTCGCTGTCGGCCGGCTCGGCGCACACCAGCATCAGCAGCCCCTGGTCGATCTGGCCGATGACCTGGCCGGCCACTTCCACGCGGGCCTCACGAACACGTTGCAGCAGGGCGATCACAGCAAATCCTTGGGGTCATCGAAATGGGCTTCCACGTCCATGGGCAGCAACTGGATGGTGGCGCGCAGGCCCGGCACGGCCTGCATCAGCGCCTGCTCGACGGCCGAGCGCTGGCGCGCCGCCTGACCGAGCGACCAGCTGGCGGGCATGTGCATGTGCAGGTCCACGAAGCGGCGCTGGCCGGCGACGCGGCTGACGATGTGGTCGAAGCGCACCGTCTCGGGCTGGCGAAAGCCCTCCAGCACGGCTTGCACGCGCGCCATGGCCTCGGCGTCCAGCGCCGTGTCCATGAGGCCTTGGCTGGAGCGCCGGATCAGGTGCACGCCTTCGCGCAGGATGTTGGCGGCCACGACGATGGCCAGCAGCGGGTCCAGCCATTGCCAGCCGGTGGCCATGACACCCAGCAGGCCGGCCACGACGCCGGCTGAGGTCCAGACGTCGGTGATCAGGTGCCGGGCGTCGCCTTCCAGCGCAACGGAGTGCACCTCGCGCGCCTTGCGCAGCATGGCCCAGGCCATGGCGCCGTTGAGCGCCGAGCTGACGATGGCCAGCGCCACACCCAGGCCCACACCCTCCAGGGGCTGCGGGTGCTGCCAGCGCTCCGCTGCGCCCCAGATGATGCCCAGGCCCGCCGCGATGATGAGGATGCCCTCGAAGCCGCTCGAGAAGTACTCGGCCTTGTGGTGGCCGTAGGGGTGCTCGGCGTCGGGTGGCTGCGCGGCCAGCGTCACCATCGCCAGCGCGAACATCGCGCCGGCCAGGTTGACGAGGGATTCCAGCGCATCGGCCGCCAGGCTGACGGAGCCTGTCCACCACCACGCCGCCGTCTTCAAGGCGATGGTGACCACCGCCGTCGCGATGGAAAGCTTCAGATAGGCGCTGGCTTGCATCCCGCCATTTTGTCGCCATGCCCCCTGTTCCGGGGTCAGGTGGGTCATCGCCCGGCGGGCCGCAGGCGCTCCCTAGAATGCCGGCCATTCCCCGGAGCCCGACGCATGACCAGTCCCCACCTCACCGACGTTTCCCACATCGCGCCGCGCGAGAAGGCCGAGATCCTCTCCCAAGCCCTGCCTTACATCCGCAAGTTCCACGGCAAGACCATCGTCATCAAGTATGGCGGCAACGCGATGACGGACCCGGAGCTGCAGAAGGACTTCGCCGAGGACGTGGTGCTGCTCAAGCTCGTGGGCCTGAACCCGGTGGTCGTGCACGGCGGCGGGCCGCAGATCGAGGACGCGCTCAACAAGCTGGGCAAGAAGGGCCACTTCATCCAGGGCATGCGCGTGACCGACGCCGAGACCATGGGCGTCGTGGAATGGGTGCTGGCCGGCGAGGTGCAGCAGGACATCGTGGGCCTGATCAATGCTGCCGGCGGCAAGGCCGTGGGCCTGACCGGCCGTGACGGCGGCATGATCCGCGCCAAGCAGCTCAAGATGCTGGACAAGGACGACCCGAGCAAGGAACACGACATCGGCCAGGTGGGCGACATCGTCGCCATCGACCCCAGCGTCGTGAAGGCGCTGCAGGACGATCAGTTCATTCCCGTCGTCAGCCCGATCGGCTTCGGTGAGGCCAACGAGAGCTACAACATCAACGCCGACGTCGTCGCCGCCAAGCTGGCCACCGTGCTGCAGGCCGAGAAGCTGCTGATGCTGACCAACATCCGCGGCGTGCTGGACAAGCAGGGCGAGCTGCTGACCGAGCTGACGCCCCGCCGCATCGACGAGCTGGTGGAAGACGGCACGATCAGCGGCGGCATGATCCCGAAGATCGCCGGCGCCATCGACGCGGCCAAGAGCGGCGTCAACGCCGTGCACATCATCGACGGGCGCGTGCCGCACGCGATGCTGCTGGAAGTGCTGACGGACCAGGCCTACGGAACGATGATTTCGTCTCGTTGAGACGAAAGGCTCGTTCTGCGTCCGACCCGCAGGGGATGACTTTCGATGATTTCGTCTCGGTGAGCCACTGCGCTGCCGGCCGAAGACGGCGCGCCACGACATGAACCCACGCAACAAGGTCTGGCTGTTCGACCTCGACGACACGCTTCACAACGCGTCGCATCGGGCGTTTCCTGAGCTCAACGCGTCCATGGCGGCCTACATGGTCACCTACCTCGGCCTGACCGAGGAGGCCGCCGCTGCGCTGCGCAACCATTACTGGCAGCGTTACGGCGCCACACTCACCGGCCTGCAGCGCCACCATGGTGTCAAGCCCGCACATTTCCTGCGCGAGACGCACCGCCTGCCGGGGCTGGAGGCGCATCTGCACGGCCATGCGCATGACCTCGCTGCGCTGCGCCGCCTGCCGGGCCGCAAGCTGCTGATGACCAATGCGCCGCGCAGCTATGCCGAGCGCGTGCTGGCGGCCATCGGCCTGCGGGACGTCTTCGAGCGACTGATCTGCGTGGAGGACATGGAGCTTTTCGGCCACTCCCGCCCCAAGCCTGACACGCGCATGTTCCGCGTCGTGCTGGCGCGGCTGAAGCTGCGGCCCGAGCGCTGCGTGCTGGTCGAGGACACGCTCATCCACCAGAAGGCGGCGCGCAGCCTGGGGCTGCACACGGTCTGGATGCAGCGCTGGCTGCGCAAGGCCGCCGATGGCCGGCGCCTGCAGCACCGCCCCGCCTACGTGAGCCGGCGCGTGCGTTCGCTGGTTGCGTTGGCTCGGTTCCCGAATGGCTGAGTCAAATCGAGGGCTGGCGTGTGGCTATCGTGGCCCACGACAATCTGTTCTTCTGTTCCCCAAAGCTCTGACGCCTCAATGACACCGTTCTCGGTCCTTATCGTCGAAGACCAGGCCCGTTTTCGGGAGGCCTTCACCCATGCCCTGGGTAGCGTGCCCGACATCGAGCTGCTGGGCATCGCGCCCGACCTGCCGCAGGGGCGGCGCATGTTTGATCAGCTGCAGCCCGACGTGCTGCTCGTCGACCTCGACCTCCCCGGCGGCAGCGGCATCGAGTTGATCCGCCACGCCGCGCAGACACGTCCGCAGTGCGAGGTCATGGTCATCTCCGTGTTCGGCGATGAGCAGCATGTCGTCGCCAGCATCGAGGCCGGCGCCACCGGCTATCTGCTCAAGGACAGCCTGGCGCTGGACCTGCCGGGCCAGTTGCGCTCGTTGCGCGCCGGCGGCAGCCCCATCAGCCCCGTCATCGCGCGCCGGCTGCTGGTGCGCCTGGCGCCAGGCGCCCAGAGCACGAGCGGCCCGTCTCCCGAGGCGATGGCGGCGGCCATGGCGGCGGAGGAGGTGGTGGCGCTGTCCGAGCAGGAGTCTCGCGTGCTGCACCTGGCGGCCAAGGGTTTCACGTTCGACGAGATCGCGCAATTCATGCAGGTGTCGCCGCACACGGTCATGACCTACGTGAAGCGCGTCTACCGCAAGCTGCACGTGCGCTCCAAGGTCGAGGCCATCTACGAAGCTCGCCGCCTGGGCTGGCTGCGAGACTGAGCGCAATCGTGCCAAGAGGCACGCCCGGCAATACCGGTTGCACTGTCGTCACCTGGCGAGCCGTCGGCTTGCGGCAAGATTGCGGATGTGAACACCGACATCCATTCCGAACCGGTCGCTGCCTCCTCGACAACCGGGCCCCGCAAACGCCCCAAACCGGGGGAGCGCCGCACGCAGATCCTGCAGGTGCTGGCCGGCATGCTGGAGCAGCCCGGCGCCGACCGCATCACCACTGCGGCTCTGGCCGCCAAGCTCGACGTCAGCGAGGCCGCGCTGTACCGGCATTTCGCCAGCAAGGCGCAGATGTTCGAAGCGCTCATCGATTTCATCGAGAGCAGCGTCTTCGGGCTGGTCCACCAGGTCGTGGACATGCCGCAGCCCATGCCCGGGCAGGCGGCCCGTATCGCCTCGCTCATCCTGCAGTTCGGTGAGAGAAACCCGGGCATGACCCGGGTGATGGTGGGCGATGCGCTGGTGTACGAGAACGAACGGCTGACGGCCCGCATCAACCAGTTCTTCGACCGCATCGAATCGTCGCTGCGGCAGGTGCTGCGCGCGGCGGCCGAGGCCCAGGGCGTGCAGACGCCCACGGTGCAGGCCAATGTGCAGGCGTCGGTGTGGGTCAGCTTCATCATCGGCCGGCTGCAGCGCTATGCGCGGTCGGGCTTCAAGCGGCTGCCGACCGAGCAGCTCGAGGCCTCGCTCAAGGCCATCGGCTGAGGCGGCCGCCTAAACTGCGGCGATGTCCGCCGCTCTGGAATCCTTTCTCGCCCGCGCCGAGGGCCTGCTGACCCGCCTGGAGGCGGTGCTGCCCCGCGCGGCCACGCCGCCCGACTGGGCGGCCTCCACCGCGTTTCGCGCCCGGCGCCGCCACGGCACGCTGTGCCTGGAGCCGGTGCGCGCCGTCGCCCGCATCCGGTTGTCCGACCTGCAGGAAGTCGAGCCGCAGAAGGAGCGGCTGCTGCGCAACACGGCCCAGTTCGTCACGGGCCGGCCGGCCAACAACGTGCTGCTGACCGGCGCCAAGGGCACGGGCAAGAGCTCGCTGATCAAGGCGGTGCTGAACGAGTTTTCCGGCCTGGGGCTGCGGCTCATCGAGGTCGACAAGGCCGACCTCGTCGACCTGCCGGACCTCGTCGAGCAGGTGGCCGGTCGCCCGGAGCGCTTCATCGTGTTCTGCGACGACCTCAGCTTCGACGAAGGCGAGGCCAGCTACAAGGCGCTGAAGAGCGTGCTCGACGGCTCGGTCGCCGCCGCCAGCGACAACGTGCTGATCTACGCGACCAGCAACCGCCGCCACCTGCTGCCCGAGAAGATGGTCGACAACCTCGCGGGCACGCATGGCGAGCACGGCGAGATCCACCCCGGCGAGGCGGTGGAGGAGAAGATCTCGCTGTCCGAGCGCTTCGGGTTGTGGATCAGCTTCTACCCGTTTAGCCAGGCGGAGTATCTGACCATCGTGGCCCAGTGGCTGCGCCATTTCGGGCTGGACGATGCGGCCATCGACGCCGCGCGGCAGGACGCGCTGATCTGGGCGCTGGAGCGAGGCTCGCGCTCGGGACGGGTGGCTTTCCAGTTCGCACGCGACCGCGCCGGCCGTGGCGCGGGGGGCGATGGCCCGGCCGCATCGCGCATCGGTGACGACGCGCCCGAGGGCCTGGATCATGTCTGAGCGCACGCCCGTGGAGGTGGCCGTGGGCGTGCTGGTGGAGCGTGACGCCGCCGGCCGGGAAGGGCGTTTCCTGTTGACCTCGCGCCCCGAGGGCAAGGTCTACGCCGGTTACTGGGAGTTCCCGGGTGGCAAGCTCGAGGCGGGGGAGTCCGTCGAGCAGGCGCTCGCCCGTGAGCTGCGCGAGGAGATCGGCATCGAGATCGGTGCGGCCCACCCCTGGCAGACGCTGGTCATGGACTATCCCCATGCCCGGGTGCGGCTGAACTTCTGCAAGGTGTTCGACTGGGCCGGTGAGTTCCAGATGCTGGAAGGCCAGCAGATGGCCTGGGCCGAGCTGCCGGTGCAGGTGCAGCCCGTGCTGCCGGGCACCATCCCGGTGTTGCAGTGGTTTGCCGAAGAGCGTCAGCACATCGGTGCCACTCACCTAGACTGAACCCATGAGCAGTTGGCTTGACGAAGTGAAGTGGGATGACAAGGGCCTGGTGCCCGTCATCGCCCAGGAGCAAGGCACGGGCGACGTGCTGATGTTCGCGTGGATGAACCGTGAGGCCCTGGCGCTGACGGCCGAGCGCGGCCAGGCCGTGTATTTCAGCCGCTCGCGCAACAAGCTGTGGCACAAGGGCGAGGAGAGCGGCCACTTCCAGCAGGTGCACGCCATCCGCATGGACTGCGACAACGACGTCGTGCTGCTGACCATCACCCAGCTGGGCCACGAACCCGGCATCGCCTGCCACACCGGCCGGCACAGCTGCTTCTTCCAGAAGCTGGAGAACGGCGTCTGGAGCGCCGCTGAGCCGGTGCTGAAGGACCCGAAAAAGATCTATGAGTGACGACATCCTTTCCCGCGTCGGCGCGGTCATCGAATCGCGCAAGGGCGCCGACCCGAGCACCAGCTACGTCGCCAAACTGTTCGACAAGGGCCTGGACGCCATCCTGAAAAAGGTGGGCGAGGAGGCTACCGAGACGGTCATGGCCGCCAAGGATGGCGATCCGAAAAAAGTGGTCTACGAAGTGGCCGACCTGTGGTTCCACAGCCTGGTGGCGCTGGCGCACTTCGGTCTGAAGCCGGAAGACGTGCTGGCCGAGCTGGCCCGCCGCGAAGGCCTGTCGGGCCTCGCCGAATTCGCCCAACGAGGAAACGCGCCGTGAGTCATTCCGATCCGAACTGCATCTTCTGCAAGATCGTCGCGGGCCAGATCCCGAGCAAGAAGGTCTATGAGGACGAAGACATCCTCGCCTTCCACGACATCCAGCCCTGGGCGCCGGTGCACATCCTGCTCATCCCGAAGCGCCACATCGCGTCGATGGCGGAGGTGACGGAGGCCGAGGCCGGCCTGCTGGGGCGAATGACCACACTGGGCCCGCGGCTGATGAAGGAGCTGGGGGTGACCAATGGTTTCCGGCACATCATCAACACCGGCGCGGACGGTGGGCAGGAGGTGTTTCACCTGCATCTGCATGTCATGGGCGGGCCGCGGCCCTGGTTGAAAGGCTGACAGCCGCCCGCATCTGACGGACTGGTGTGACGTCGCGATGACTTCGGACGGTTACCGTCCAGATCCTGGCGGTGTGCGCCCCTCCCCTAGAATTTGAGCCAGTCCACAAGGAGCAAGCATCATGGGTTCATTCAGCATTTGGCACTGGCTGATCGTGCTGGTCGTCGTCATCGCCATCTTCGGCACCAAGAAACTGCGCAATGTCGGTTCCGACCTGGGCGCCGCCGTCAAGGGTTTCAAGGACGGCATGAAGGACGGCGTGTCCGGCGAAGAGGCCAACAAGCCCCAGCAGCAGGTCACCGTCAACAAGGTCAACGACCCGAACACGGTCGACGTCGACGCCAAGACCAAGTCCTGAGCTGACGAGTGCTGGACTTCGGCTTTGACAAGATCGCGCTGATCGGCGCGGTGGCGTTGATCGTGATCGGCCCCGAGAAGCTGCCGCGCGTCGCCCGCACGGTCGGCACCCTGCTCGGCAAGGCGCAGCGCTATGTCGCCGACGTCAAGGCCGAGGTCAACCGCTCCATCGAACTGGAAGAGCTTCAGAAGATGAAGAGCCAGTTCCAGACGGCGGTGAGCGACGTTGAGCAGAGCGTGCGCCAGGAGGTCAATGCCGCCACGCAGGCCTTGAACCAGACCTGGAGCAACGTCTCGTCCGACAGCGGCGCTTACGCCGAGTCGAGCATCGCGCTGCCGCCGCCCGAATACCGCCACCCGAAAAAGAACTGGCGCCTCAAGCGCGGGGCCACGCCGCTGTGGTTCAAGCAGAAGGCCGGCGTGCGACGCCACACCCAGTCCGGCGCGGCGCGCGTCGCCCGCTTCCGCCCCCCGAAGCGCTGAACCCCATGCCTCCACGCCCGCTTCGCGCGCAGCCCCTCGCGTGGGTTTTCGCGTGTCGGGGGCGGCCCAGCACGCACCGACCATGAGCTCCTTCCAGAATCCCGACCACGACGAGCTGTCGGGCACCGAGCAGCCCTTCGTCGCCCACCTGATGGAGCTGCGCGACCGGCTGCTGCGCGCCGTCATCGCCGTCGCCGTGTGCTTCGGCGCACTGTGCCTGTACCCCGGGCCGGGCCAGCTCTACGACCTGCTGGCCGCGCCACTGGTGTCGCACCTGCCCGAAGGCACGAAGATGATCGCCACCAACGTCATCGCGCCGTTCTTCGTGCCGCTCAAGATCACGATGCTGGCGGGCTTCCTGCTCGCGCTGCCGGTGGTGCTGTACCAGGCCTGGGCGTTTGTCGCCCCGGGGCTGTATTCGCACGAGAAGCGGCTGGTGGTGCCGCTGGTGGTGTCCAGCACGCTGCTGTTCTTCGCCGGCGTGGCGTTCTGCTACTTCTTCGTGTTCGGCCAGGTCTTCAAGTTCATCCAGAGCTTCGCGCCCAAGAGCATCGCGGCGGCGCCGGACATCGAGGCCTACCTCGGCTTCGTCATGAACATGTTCATCGCCTTCGGGGCGGCGTTCGAGGTGCCGGTCATCGTCGTCGTGCTGGCGCGCATGGGCATCGTCTCGGTCGAGAATCTGCGCGAGTGGCGCGGCTACTTCATCGTCGTGGCCTTCATCATCGCGGCCGTCATCACGCCGCCGGACATCGTCTCGCAGCTGGCGCTGGCCATCCCGATGTGCCTGCTGTACGAACTGGGCCTGTTCGCCGCCGGCTACGTCGTCCGCGCCAAGCAGGCGCCTGAAGAAGCCGCCGGTCAGTCGTCGTCCGACGGGCGCTGAGCCCGCGGCTTGCGCCGGCCCACGTCGACGGAGACGTCCAGGGCCTTGCCGGCGCGCTGCACGCCAATGGCCACCTGGCTGCCGGGCTTCAGCGCCGCAACGCTGGTCAGCAGCTCGGCCGGCGTGTTCACGGGCTGGTCGCCGATGCGCGTCAGCACGTCGCCGGGCCGGATGCCCGAGCGGGCCGCCGGCCCGTCGTTGACGACTTCGCCGATCAGCACGCCGCGCGTGCTGCCCAGCTTCAGCACCTCCGCCAGCTCGGGCGTCAGCTCGCGCGTCTGCACGCCGATGTAGCCGCGCGCGACCGAGCCGTCCTTCAGGATGGCCGCCGCCACCTGGCGCGCCACATCCACGGGGATGGCGAAGCCGATGCCCAGACTGCCGCCGCTGCGCGAGAAGATGGCCGTGTTGATGCCGATCAGCCGCCCGTCGGCATCCACCAGCGCGCCGCCGGAATTGCCGGGGTTGATGGCCGCGTCGGTCTGGATGAAGTTCTCGAAGGTGTTGATGCCCAGCTGGTTGCGGCCCAGCGCCGACACGATGCCCGACGTGACCGTCTGCCCGACGTTGAACGGGTTGCCGATGGCCAGCACGACGTCGCCCACCTGCAGGCTGGCGGCGTCGCCCAGGCCGATCGTCGGCAGGTCGGGCAGGGCGATCTTCAGCACGGCGACGTCGGTGTCGGGGTCGGTGCCGACCAGCGTGGCCCGCGCCTGGCGACCGTCGGTGAGCTGCACCTCGATGTCGGCCGCACCGTCCACGACATGGTTGTTCGTCAGCAGCACGCCGTCGGCCGAGATGATGACGCCCGAGCCTAGGCCCGTCTGTGGCGTGCTGCGCGGCTGGCGTGGGCCGAACGGGAAGCCGAACAGCGAGTTCTGTCCGCGCTCGGCGCGGGCCGGCGCCTTGCTGGCTGTGATGCTGACGACGGCCGGTGCGGCGGCGCGCGCAGCGGCGGCGAAGCCCGTGCGCACGGCGGAGGCGGCAGGTGCCGCAGGCGGCAGCGCGATCTGGCGGGCCGTCTGGGCGATGGTTGCTTCGCGCGGGCGCTCGGGGGACAGCCACTGAGGCTTGAGCGTCGAGAGAACAAACATGGCGGCCAGCGCCACCGTCACCGCCTGCGCGAAAATCAGCCAGAGCCGCTTCAACACTTCATCACCCCATGACCGATCGCGCCGCGCTGGAACGCCAGCTCAACCAATGGCTGGAGCCCACGCGGTTCAAGGATTATGGGCCGAACGGTCTGCAGGTCGAGGGGCGCCACGAGGTGCGGCGCCTGGTGTGCGGCGTCACGGCGAGCCTGGCGCTGATCGACGCGGCCATCGAGGCGCAGGCCGATGCCATCCTCGTCCATCACGGCCTGTTCTGGCGCGGCCAGGACGGTCGCGTGACCGGCTGGATGAAGCAGCGGCTGGCACGCCTCATCACGCACGACATCAACCTCTTCGCCTACCACCTGCCGCTGGATGCCCACCCCGAACTCGGCAACAACGCGCAGCTGGGCCGACGGCTGGGCTGGGTGGCGGACGGCCGCTTCGGCGAGCAGGACCTGGGTTTCACGGCGACCGTCGAGCCGACGACGCTGGACGCCGTGAGCGCCCAGCTGCGCGCGCTGACCGGTCGCGACGTCACGGCGGTGCCGGGTGACGGCCGGCCGCTGCGTCGCGTGGCGTGGTGCAGCGGCGGCGCGCAGGGCTATTTCGAGGGGGCCATCGCCGCCGGCGCCGATGTCTTCATCACCGGCGAAATCTCCGAGCCCCAGGCCCATTACGCCCGCGAGACCGGCGTGGCCTTCATCGCCGCCGGCCACCACGCGACCGAGCGCTACGGCGTGCAGGGGGTTGGCGAGCGCGTGGCGGCCGAGCTGGGTCTGGACGTGCGCTTCATCGACATCGACAACCCGGCCTGAGCCGCGACGGTCACGGCTTGAGCACCGTGAACTCGGGGTTGGAGGACGCGCTCTGCAGGCACATCTTGCGCAGGTTCTCGATGCCGCCGGTGGCGGGGTCGGCCGTGAAGAAGTGGCGGCCGATGCGCACCTGGCCCCCTGGCGCGCTGAACCGGCACACGGCCAGTGCGCCGGCGGGGCAGCTGGCCAGGCGCGTCACCTTCGGCGGCGTGTCCTTGGGCGTGAGCGTCATCTTGCTCGCCGAGTCACACCAGGCGTCGGCCACCGCGGCAGCCTCGGGGCCGGTGAAGTCGGTGCACTCCTTGAGCGTGATGGGCTTGAGATAGACCGGCGGGATGGGCTGGATGACGCCTTCCTGCATGCAGGCCAGCGGCGCCGCGTGAACCAGCGAAGCGCCCGTGGCGAGCAGGGCGGCGAGGGCGGTGCGAAACATCATGCGCATGCGGTGTTTGAGCCAGGTGGTGCCGCATTGGAGCGCAGGATGGGCGCGCTGCCGCCGTGGTTCGCCCCCTAGGATCCGGGGCCGCTCTCAGCCCTGCGGCGCGTTCAACGCATAGGCGATCGAGGCGCGCACGGCCGTAACCTGGGCTTCGATGCATTGCTGCGGCGTCGTGCGCGGGCTGTCCGGGTAGACCTCGGTCGTCGTCGCAAAACGAGCCCCCGTGATGGCCGCGCACAAGCCCTTCTTCGCGACGGCGAAGCTGATGACGCCGGGCGATTGCAGCGGGCAGCCGATGATGTGGCCGTTGGCGTCGGGCGGCGCGATGTGCGTGACCCGGGCGACGGCGTCGATGACGGCGCGCTGGAAGTCGGGCTGCGGGTGGTCGGCGTCGTCGACGAGGTAGAAGCCGTCGGGCACGACGTCCGGCTCGAAGGGGACGCCGTCGCGGGCGGCCAGCGCGGGGCGGAATTCCGCTTCGTCGCTGTCCGTCGTCTCGTGCAGGTCGATGTGCATCAGCACGCGGCCATGCAGCGGCGCCAGCAGCGCGACCAGCGCGGCCGATTCACCGGCCGGGCTGCCCGCGCGGAAGTTGCGGTTGGGGTCCAGCGCGTCGCGGTTCCAGCGCTGGATGCGCTCGTAGGCCCAGGGGCTCACGCAGGGCACGACCAGCAGGTTGGCGCGGCCGGCCGTCTCCCGCCCGTGGTCACGCACATAGGCCAGCGCACCGTGCACGCCGCTGGTCTCGTAGCCGTGCACGCCGCCCGTCACCACCAGCGTGGGCAGGTCGTCGCGCCAGTCGCGGCTGCGGATGGCGATCAGCGGGAACTGCTCGCCGTCGTACGCGAGCGCGCCGTACTCGCTGACGGCGAAGTGCGTGCGCAGCGGCTCGACGGCGGCCAGCACGTCGTCGGCGTAGCGACGCTGCGGGGTGATGCCGGCGCGCCAGCTGGCGATTTCTGCCGGGCCCCAGGGCTGGCCGGCCGTGCCAATGGGGTAGGGGTGTGTCATGTGTGGTCCTCGTGGGGGCGGCCGCGGGCGCGATGTGCGGGGCGGCGGCGGAGGGCGCAGTCTGCCAGCCCAGGGGGCGGGTGATGAAAGAATGCGGCATGACCCCCGCTTCCCCCCTTGTCGTCAGCATGGGCGATGCCTGTGGCATCGGACCCGAGACCATCGCCGGACTGTGGCGGCGCGAGGCGCCGCGCGACGCGCTGGTGGTGGGGGATGTCGACGTGATGCGCCGTGCCGTGCAGTGCCTGGGCGGCGCGCTGGAGGTGGTGCCCGTGTCGTCGCCGCTGGCCTGGGCCGACGCGGCCCGGCGCGGCCTGCCGGTGTGGGCGCCCGAGGGCTTGCCGGCCGACCTGGCGGCGGTGCCGCAGGGCCGTGTCGATGCCCGGGCCGGCGCGGCAGCGGCGCATTGCATCGAGGCGGCGGTGGCGCTCGTGCAGTCCGGCCATGCGCGGGCCTTGGTCACCGCGCCCATCCACAAGGAGGCCTTGCACGCGGCCGGTTCGCCCTACCCGGGCCACACCGAGATGCTGCAGGCGTTGGCCGGCGGCGTGCCGGTGCGCATGATGCTGGCCAACGAGGAGCTGCGCACGGTGCTCGTCACCATCCACTGCTCGCTGCGTGAAGCCATCGAGCGCATCACGCGCCAGCAGGTGCTGGAGACCGTGCGCATCACCGGCGCGGCGCTGGCGCGCATGGGCGTGCCGGCGCCGCGCATCGCCGTGGCGGGCCTGAACCCGCACGCCGGTGAGGGTGGGTTGTTCGGTGACGAGGAAATCCACCATATCGCGCCGGCCATTGCCGATGCCCGCGCCGAAGGCTGGAACGCGACCGGACCGTACGCGCCCGACACCGTGTTCATGCGCGCGCGCCGCGGCGAGTTCGATGTCGTCGTCGCGATGACGCACGACCATGGGCTGATTCCGGTGAAGTACCTGGGGGTGGAGCAGGGCGTGAATGTGACGCTGGGGCTGCCGTTCGTGCGCACCAGCCCCGACCATGGCACCGCGTTCGACATCGCCGGCCGCGGCGTGGCGGACCCGTCCAGCCTGGCCGCCGCGATGGCCATGGCCAGGCGCCTGGCGGCCTGACGGCCTGACGGGGAGGGCGCGCGGCTCAGCGCGTTGGCGTGCCGAGCGCGGCGAGCTGCGCCCGCGCGCGGGCCGTGGCGCGCTCCAGCAGGAAGGCATGCTCGTAGGCGCGCATGCGGCCGGTCTGGCAGAGCTTGCGCAGCATGCGCGCCGTCATCGTGACGGTTTCCTGGTGGCGGCTGCCGTGCGTGAAGATGAAGAAACTACGGCCGCCGCTGATGTGAGCCAGGCGCACCTTCTGCCACTCGTCGCCGGTGTGCATCTGGTAGGCAAAGCCCAGCTGCATGCTGTCGACCAGCGATGCGCCGGCGCTGGGCTCCGCGGCGCTCTCGGCGGCCGGGAAACCGTCGATGGAGATGTCCACGGCGCGCAGCGGCACCGAGGCCGTCATGGCGTCGTTGCCGGACAGGTCCAGGTCCAGCTCGCCATGCCAGTCGACGGTGGATTCCTCGACGAGCCCCAGGCTCTTGGCCTCGGCCGGCGTCAGGCGCTGGCTGGCATCCAGGTCGGCCGGCAGCGTCTCGCCGCCGACGGGCCTGGCGAGGTCGGCTTCGCCGGGAGGGGCGACGCCGAAGATCTGGTCGAGCTGCTTGATCAGCAGGTTGGTGTCGAGCGCCGTGGGGGCCTGGCCCTTGAGGGATTCGGCGTGGGCCGGCAGCAGCGCGCCGAAGAACTCCTTGCGTGACGCCTCGGGCCAGCGGATCAGGTCCAGCCCCTCGTTGAGCGTGCGCATCAGGATGGGCAGCTCGCGCAGGAAGTCGGCGCGGCCCGTGGTGCCGCCCTTGGGCTGCACGCTCATGACGAGGCTGCGGCCCAGTGCGCGCAGCCGCAGCGCCCGCTCCGGCGCGCCCTCGCGCGACGCCAGCACGATGGCCTGGCTCCAGACGCTGGCCAGGAAGCTGCGCAGGAAGTCCTGCATGGGCACCTTGGCCAACTGCTGCTGCAGCAACAGCGCATAGCGCTGCTGCAGGCGCAGGTCGGTCTCGCGGCGCTCGACGACGGCGGCGACATCGCCGCCCAGTGCCTTCAGCGTGCCGCGGGTCTGCTCGGCGATGAAGGTCTCGAGGGCGTCCAGCTTGACCGTGTAGACGTCCATGCGATCGAAATCGCCCTGGGCCACGTCTTGAACCAGGTCGCGCACGTGAGCCAGGTAGGCCCGGCCCGGGTCGTCGCTGAAGTCGTCGAACGCGCAGGCCAGCGAAGCCAGCCGGTTGACGAACTGGCGCACCGGGTGACGGCGCGACGAGAAGAAGGTCTCGTCGCCCAGCGCGACGCGCAGCACCGGCAACTGCAGCCGGGCGAGCAGGCGCGCCATTTGCGGCGGCACCTTGGGATCGGACAGGATCTGGTCGAACAGGCTGCTGACGACGTCGATGACCATGTGATCCAGCCGGCCCGAGGAGGCCTGCCGCAACTCGTCGCGGTGCAGCGTGATCACGTTGGTGGGCGGCGGCATCTGGCCCCAGATGCTGGCCTCGCCGGACAGCGTGTCGAGCGCCATGCGGGCGGAATGCCCGCTGTCGAAGCCGTCGTGCACGGTGATGGGGACCTGCGCCAGGCGGCGCAGCAAGTCCATCATCTGGGAGTCGACACGGCCCAGCCCGCCACGGCCGCCGTAGCCGCCGCCCCCGAAGCCGCCGCGGCCGCCAAACCCGGAGGAACCATGGCCCGAGCCGCCTTGGGGGCCGCCGTAAGAGCCACCGTAAGGCCCGCCACGGCTGGAAATGTTGCCGTGGCCGGAATCCAGGTGGCCGGGCTGCGTCGGCGCGCTCCCGCCCCCGCTCCCGCCCGCCCCGCCGTAGCGCTGGCCATCGCTGTCGGGGGCGGTGCGCACGCGCAGGTCTTGCGGGCGCAGGCCGCGCGAGCGCAGCAGCTCCGCGATGTCGCCATAACAGGCGCGCATTTCCTGCGCCAGCGCCCGGGTCAGCTCGTCGACCAGGGTTTGGCGGGTCTGGGTGTCGTCGGTGATGCTGTGCACCGCATCCAGCAGCGCTTGCGCCACCAGCTCCGGCCGCAGCGGGTTGCGCTCGCCGAACTGGATGCTGGAGACATAGGACTCCACCTCGCGCAGCTCCCATTCGCTCTGGTGGCCGAGGGCCAACCCGATGCGGTCGGCCGCGACCAGGTTGTTGACCTGGTCGTCATCCATCAGCGAGAGCTCCTCCCAACCCTTCTTGGTGCTGGAAGTGTTGTCAGGGCGTGGGTCCGACTGCTCCGCCGAGACCTGCTTGCGCAGGCTTTGCAGGAAACGCTGCGAGAACACGCCCTGCTGCTGGCGGAACACGAACTGTGCCGCGAGCAGCTCATCGCGCTTCTTGATCTGCCCGGCCGCCAGCGCCGACAGCCCAAGCCCCTCCGCGCACCGCTCGGCCGCCTGCTCGCCCGCCAGGCGGAGGCGTGTCAGCGAGGCTTCGAGGTGCGGGTTCAGGCGAATCTCGGGCGCGTTCATCTAGAAGTTGGCACAGAGGCGGCCAAAGTATCGCGCTTGTGAGGGGGCCGGGTTTACGGCAACGAGCCAATTGGGTGGGACAAACGGCGCTGTAACCATTCCTTACGGGTTTGCCGGGAAAACGACCGCCATTTGAGCGAAGTCAACGTTTGAGCGAATCGCGGATCTCGCGCAGCAGCTGGATATCTTCCGGGGTGGGAGGCGGTTCTGCGGGCGCCGTCGGTGCCGGCTCGCGCTTGAGGCGGTTGATCTGCTTGATCATCAGGAAGATCACGAAGGCCAGGATGATGAAGTTCAGCGAGACGGTGAAGAAGCTGCCGTAGGCCAGCACGGCGCCTTCCTTCTTGGCTTCCACCAGCGTCGTGGCCGTCTGCCCTGACAGCGGGATGAAGTAGTTGCTGAAGTCGAGCCCGCCGAAGATCTTGCTGACCACCGGCATGATGACGTCGCCCACCAGCGAGTCGACGATCTTGCCGAAAGCGCCGCCGATGATCACGCCGACCGCGAGGTCGATGACGTTGCCTTTGACGGCGAATTCCTTGAATTCGGAGAAGAAACTCATGCACGCTCCTGACGTGGATTTGATGTGGATCAAGGCAATCTTGGCGGCAAGTTTGCGCGGCCAGAAAGCGGGTAAACCTGCGCCCGGGAGGCAGTGTCGCAGGCCTGGGGCCCGAATTTGTGTCCGCTAGAATCCTCGGCTGCCCCTGATCAGAAGTCTCTTTAGAGGACCCTCATGAGTGACCAGCAAGTGGACCAAGGCAAGCGGACCTGGTTGATCGCAACCGGTTGCGCAGGTGCCGTGGGCGGCGTTGCTACCGCCGTGCCCTTTGTCAGCACCTTCGCGCCGAGTGAGCGAGCGAAGGCCGCAGGCGCGCCGGTCGAGGTCGACATCTCGGGCATCAAGCCCGGCGAGAAGCTGACGGTCGAGTGGCGCGGCAAGCCGGTCTGGATCGTGCGCCGCACGCCCGAGCAGGTCGAGGCCCTCAAGAAGAACGATGGCCAGCTGGCCGATCCGACCTCCGAGCGCAAGGCCTTCCCGCTGCCGGAGTACGTCAGCAAGGAAACCCGCTCGATCAAGCCCGAGTACCTCGTCGTCGTCGGTATCTGCTCGCATCTGGGCTGCTCGCCCAGCGAGAAGTTCACCGCCGGCCCGCAACCTTCCCTGCCGGACGACTGGAACGGCGGCTTCCTGTGCCCCTGCCACGGCTCGACGTTCGACATGGCCGGCCGCGTCTTCAAGAACAAGCCGGCGCCGGACAACCTCGAAGTGCCTCCCCACATGTACCTCTCCGACGCCAAGCTGCTGATCGGCGAGGCCAAGAAGGCCTAACTAGAGCAAACGGGAAGACACATGGCTGAATTCAAGGAAGCTCCCGCAGGCGCCTCGGTGGGCGTGAAGACCATGACCTGGCTGGAGAACCGGTTCCCGACCGCGTTCGACGCCTACAAGGTCCACATGTCGGAGTACTACGCGCCGAAGAACTTCAACTGGTGGTACATCTTCGGCTCGCTGGCGCTGCTGGTGCTGGTGATCCAGATCGTCACCGGCATCTTCCTCGTGATGCACTACAAGCCGGACGCCGCGCTGGCGTTCGCCTCCGTCGAGTACATCATGCGCGACGTGCCCTGGGGCTGGCTGATCCGCTACATGCACAGCACGGGCGCTTCGGCCTTCTTCATCGTCGTGTACCTGCACATGTTCCGCGGGCTGATCTACGGCAGCTACCGCAAGCCGCGCGAGCTGGTCTGGATCTTCGGATGCGCGATCTTCCTGTGCCTGATGGCCGAGGCCTTCATGGGCTATCTGCTGCCCTGGGGCCAGATGTCCTACTGGGGCGCGCAGGTCATCATCAACCTGTTCGCGGCCATCCCGCTGGTCGGTGACGAACTGTCGACGCTGATCCGCGGCGACTTCGTCGTCGGCGATGCGACGCTGAACCGCTTCTTCAGCTTCCACGTCATCGCCGTGCCGCTGGTGCTGCTGGGCCTGGTGGTGGCCCACCTGCTGGCGCTGCATGACGTCGGCTCCAACAACCCCGACGGCGTCGAGATCAAGAAGGGCCCCAAGGACGCCAACGGCAAGCCGCTGGACGGCGTGCCCTTCCACCCGTTCTACACGGTGCACGACATCTACGGCGTCTGCCTGTTCCTGATGGTGTTCACCGCCATCATCTTCTTCGCACCCGAGTTCGGCGGCTACTTCCTGGAGTACAACAACTTCATCCCGGCCGACCCGCTGAAGACGCCCCCGCACATCGCGCCGGTCTGGTACTTCACGCCGTTCTACTCGATGCTGCGTGCCACGACGTCGGACTTCATGCCCTTCCTGTGGGCCTTCCTGGGCGTGGTGGGTGTCGTGACGGTGCGCCGCTCGCCCACGCTGCCGGCGTCGGTCAAGGTGGGCTACTGGGGCCTGCTGGCCGCACTGTGCTTCCTGTTCGACGTGCATGGCGTCGTGCTGGGCTGGATGGGCGTCAAGGTGCCCACCGTCCTGCATGGCCTGGACGCCAAGTTCTGGGGCGTCGTTGTCATGGGCGGCTCGGTGCTGATCATGGCCTTCCTGCCCTGGCTGGACGACAGCCCGGTCAAGTCCATCCGCTACCGCCCCGACTGGCACCTCTACGTCTACGTGGTGTTCGTCGTGTTCTTCCTGATCCTCGGCTACCTGGGCGTGCAGCCGCCGAGCGCCGGCGGCACGCTGGTGTCGCAGGTCGGCACGCTGTTCTACTTCGGCTTCTTCCTGTTGATGCCCTGGTGGAGCCGCCTGGGCACGCCCAAGCCGGTGCCCGACCGCGTGACCTTCCACGCCCACTGAGCTGCGGAGCAAGAACACCCATGAAAAAGCTCATCGCCATCCTGCTGACCGCCCTGGGATTCGTCGGCGGCGCACATGCCTCCAGCGGCGGCATGGAATGGGACAAGTTCCCCAAGGACAAGTTGGCCGACATGGCTTCGCTGCAGCACGGCGCGAAGTTGTTCGTCAACTACTGCCTGAACTGCCACGCTGCGGCGTTCATGCGCTACAACCGCCTGCGCGACATCGGCCTGACCGAGGCCGACATCAAGAACAACCTGCTGTTCGCCGCCGACAAGGTCGGCGACACGATGAAGGTCAGCCTGGACCCGAAGGAAGCCAAGGCCTTCTTCGGCGCCAACCCGCCCGACCTGTCTGTCATCGCGCGCTCGCGTGCCGACGGCGCCAAGGGCTCCGGCGCGGACTACCTCTACACCTACATGCGGAACTTCTACCGCGACGACACCAAGGCGACGGGCTGGAACAACCTGGCCTTCCCCAGCGTCGCGATGCCGCACGTGCTGTGGGAACTGCAGGGGCAGCGCACCGCCAAGTTCGACGAAGTCGCCGACCCGCACGATCACGACAAGAAGACGCACGTCTTCGCCGGCTACCAGCAACTGACGCCCGGCACACTGACCGAGCGCCAGTACGACGAAGCCGTGGCCGACCTGGTCGCCTACCTGCAATGGATGGGTGAACCCGCACAGGGCCGCCGCTTCCAGCTCGGCGTCATCGTGCTGATCTTCCTCAGCATCCTGACCTTGTTCGCCTGGCGGCTGAACGCCTCCTTCTGGAAGGACGTGAAGTAAGCCTGTTCGTTCCGGTGTCGCCTCGCGGCGGCGCCGAACCACGCAGTGGGGCGCGCTACGGCCACCCACTGCGTTTGCTTTTTCGGCGCGGTCACCGCCGCGCCTTTGATTGACTGACCCCTCGGGAGCCCAAGCCATGATGGTCCTCTACTCTGGAACCACCGATCCTTACTCGCACCGCTGCCGTTTCGTGCTGTTCGAGAAAGGCATGGACTTCGAAATCCGTGACGTTGACCTGTTCGCGAAGCCCGAAGACATCGCATTGATGAACCCGTACAACGAGGTGCCCATCCTCGTCGAGCGCGACCTCATCCTGTACGAATCGCACATCATCAACGAGTACATCGACGAGCGCTTCCCGCACCCGCAGCTGATGCCCGGCGACCCGGTCGCCCGCGCCCGCGTGCGCCTGTTCCTGCTGAACTTCGAGAAGGAGCTGTTCGCCCACGTGAACATCCTCGAAGGCCGCGGCACCACCGTGAAGGCGACCGACAAGCAGCTCGAAAAGGCGCGCGCTCAAATCCGCGACCGCCTCACGCAGCTCGCGCCGATCTTCCTGAAGAACAAGTACATGCTGGGCGACGACTTCTCGATGCTCGACGTGGCCATCGCGCCGCTGCTGTGGCGCCTGGACTACTACGGCATCGACATGTCGAAGAACGCGCTGCCGCTGCTGAAGTACGCCGAGCGCATCTTCAGCCGCCCGGCCTACATCGAGGCGCTGACGCCCTCGGAAAAGGTGATGCGCCGCTGATGGAGCAGACCCCCGCCTCCGGTTCGGGCAACGGCACGTCCACCCGGCCGTACCTGATCCGCGCCCTGCACGACTGGTGCACGGACAACGGCTTCACGCCCTACATCGCGGTCCACGTCGACCGCTCGGTGCAGGTGCCGATGGAGTACGTGTCCAATAACGAGATCGTGCTGAACATCGGCTTCGATGCGACCAGCGGGCTGGACCTCGGCAACGAGTTCATCCAGTTCAAGGCCCGCTTCGGTGGTGTGTCGCGCGAAATCATCGTGCCGGTGGACCATGTCGTGGCGATCTACGCGCGCGAGAACGGTCAGGGCATGGCCTTTCCAGCGCCCGAGCCGCTGCCCGAGGGCGCCGCACCGCCGGTGCCCACGCCCGCCGAGCCGCGCCGCAGCGGCCTGCGGCTGGCCAGCGAGGCGAGCGAGCCGGACGGCGACGATGCACCGCCGCCACCCGAATCTCCGAGCGGCGGATCGCGACCTTCGCTGAAACGGGTCAAGTAAGGGTCTAGAATCACGCCCTCAAATTCGCCGGCTTAGCTCAGTTGGTAGAGCAACCGCCTTGTAAGCGGTAGGTCATCAGTTCGAATCCGATAGCCGGCACCAGTTTTCTGAACCTCGCGGTCCAGACAACGCCTGAACCCCCAGTTCCCTCGCGACCTGGGGGTTTTTGTTTTTGCGGGCGTCGCGTCGGGGCGCGAGGCGATGTCAGCGGGCGAAGCCGAACGAGCGCAGCTTCACCTCCTGCTTGAACGCCGCGTTCTTCACGTCGACCGCGGCCAGGTTGAAGCTGGGCACGCCGCCCGGGCCGGTGACGTTGTTGCTGAAGCCGATGCCCTTGGGCTTGCCGCTGATGCGCGAGATGCCCAGACGGCCCGAGTCGTCTTCGTCGTGCACCACGGAAAACGCATAGCGGCCCGGCGGCAGGTTGGCGAAGACGAGGCGGCTGCCTTCCACGCGTGCGGGTGCCCGGGCCGACAGCCGACAGCCGTTGGGGAAGCGTTCCTTCTCGGTGCAGAGCATGGCGCGCATCGTGCCCTGGCTGCTGTTGGCGCCCATGACGACGAACTCGGCGCTGGTGTCCGCGCCGTGTGCCAGGCCGGCGAGACTCAGCAGCGCTGCGGCGACGACGGGTGAGGAAGAAGAGAAGTCCATGTGGTCACTCCGAGGGGCGGGCCCCATGCCCGTCTACGAGGCAGTCTAGGAACGCCATGGGCACGCAGCTACTGCGAGATCTGACAGGCCGCAAGCCGGTTGCAGGAGTTGACAGGTCGCGCGGCCGGGCGGGGGTGATTGCAGCTTTTGACAGTTGGGCCATAGGCGGGGCTGCGCAAACATTCGTTCCACGCAAACCGCGCTGACCCACGGAGTCACCCCATGAATTTCGTCTGTGCACCCGCCGCTGAAATTCCGCAGGCCCTGTACGACTCGCTCGCCGCTTACCGCTACGAAGTGTTCGTCCAGCGCCTGGGTTGGGAACTGCCTTCGCAGCCGGGCTACGAGCAGGACCAGTTCGATCACGAGGAAACCGTGCACGTCGTGGCGCGCCGGCTGGACGGCAGCATCGTCGGCTGTGGCCGCTTGCTGCCCACCACCGGCCCTTATCTGCTCGAGGAGGTGTTCCCCGGCCTGCTCAATGGCCTGCCGACACCGCGCAGCCCGCAGATCTGGGAACTCTCGCGCTTTGCGGCGATGCCGGCGAAGGGGGCCGAGGCGTCCCAGGCGCCCGACTACATGGCCGAGCGCGTGCTGCTGCAGGCGCTGCGGTTTTGCGCCAAGCGCGGCGTGACGCACCTGTTGGCCGTGTCGACGCCGCCGGTCGAGCGCCTGCTGCAGCGCGCCGGCGTCGAATGCCAGCGTCTGGGCCCGCCCGAAATGGTGGGCGGCAAGCCGGTGATCGCCTTCGTGATTGCCGTGAGCGAAGCCTCCATCGCCGCGCTGGCCCGCATCGAGGCAGCCGCGCTGGCCGAAGAAGCGCCGGTGCGCGCGGCGCGCGGCGAAGGGCTGCATGTTCTGCAGGAACTGCAGGCGCTGGCTTATGAACAGCTGCGTGCGGTGAACGCCCCGGCCGACGCGCCGCCACAGATGCCCGACAACGCCCCCAGCACCACCTTGCACTGAGCCCATCCCCTTCACGTTCGGCCCGAGCCGCCTGCGACAGGCTCACGCGCACCGCTATGCTGCGCGGCGAGTGCTCCGGCCGACAACCCGTCGGTGACAGCCATGCTCGCTCCAATGCCCTCCACGATGTTTGACCCGCTGATCCGCCTCCGCACTGAAGACCTGCTCGAACTGCAGCAGGTCCACCTGTACTCGGAGCTGGACAGCGATCCGCTCAATCCCGAGGCCAAGGCCGGCACCGTGTGCGGCTACACGGAATGGGCCAGTGCCAACCGCAAGCCGGCGCTCAGCTTCAGCTGGGACTGGGTGTACGACCCCGGCACGCAACGCCTGCAGGCGCAGTGGAGCAGCTTGCGCACCAACCTGCGCGTGGTGGACGCCCAAGGTGAAGACCTGGGCGTGGAATGCACGCGGCTGTGTGTGGCGCGGTTGATGACGCGCGCCAGCTGGGAGCGGGTGATCGCCGAGAGCCTGGACCTGGTGTTGACGATGCCGCCGGACTCACGCCACTGAGCTGCAGGGCCACCAGCCGGCGCGTCAGGTGGCTGGCTGACGGGCGTGCTGCTCGCGGGCGCAAGCCCGCTGAGTCACCAAAGCAGCCCGAGCATGGCCGCGCGAACCGCGGCGCTGGTCTTGTTGCAGGCGCCCAGCTTGGCGACCACGCTGTTGATGTGGAAGTTGATGGTGCGCTCGGAGATGTTCAGGATGTCTGCCACCTCGGCCGAGGTCTTGCCCTCGGCCGTCCAGCGCAGCACGTCGATCTCACGGTCGCTGAGCTCGACCGCCCCTTGCTCACGCGCCGGGTCCTGCCCGCTGGCCTTCATCGCCTCGTGCCCGGCGTGAACCAGCCATTGCATGCGCGGCGTCAGTCGCGACAGCTCGGCATCGGTCAGCGGCCCTTCGGAGCGGGCCATGATCAGCATGCTGTACGTGCCTTCGGCATCGCGCCGTGACTGCGCCCAGCCGTGACGCAGGCCGTGGCTCTGCGCCTCGGCCCACATCTGCGGTGTGTTGGCAAAGAAGGCATCGCTCCAGACCAGTGGGGACGATGAACGCATGCCGTGTGCCACGGTCGGGTCGGTGTCCATGTAGCCCTGCTCGTGGTAACGCTGCAACCATGCGGACGGATAGTTGCTGTGCATCGTCGTGCGTGGCCGCGTGATGGGCACGGGCAGGCGCATGCCGTGGGTGCAGAACTCGAAGCCGATGTCCGCCGCATGGTCGGCGATCAGCAAGAAGCACGCCTCGGGCGTGTCTTGCGCTGCGATTCCGTCGAGCAAACCTGCTTGCCAATCCATCGCTGCAGCTCCTCTGGCCTGGAGTGGGCCCGATGAACCCGGATTGGGTTCCTTCGTTCGGTCTTCTGCGAGACGTGACTCGTCACTCCTAATGCGGCGGATGATACGAATTAGGCCGTCAGGCCACCAGCAGGAAAACGCCCAATGCAGGCGTGATTAATCCAGCCATCGTTGCCGGCATCGGCAGGCACCCGTCGCTGATTGTCTGGACAGGCAAACCCGTGGTGGCGGCGCGATGCGCGGGTTTGCCGTGGATCGGAGGGGTGCGGGTTGTCGTGAGGCCCTCTTGAGCGGCGCCTAACGGCACCTCACCGGTGCACCGCTCGCCGCCGTGCGCTGCGGGTCAGGCCGCCACCAGAGCGGCGCTCTCCGCGGACACGCGCGCGGCATTGGCCGCGGTGTCGGGCAGCGCGAGGAACTGGCCCTTGTCCAGATGCATGCGCCGGCTCGCCACGGCGGCGGCCTGCGGGTCGTGGGTGACCATGACGATGGTCTTGCCCAGCTCGCGGTTGAGCAGCGCCAGGATCTGCAGCACCTCGTCCGAGGTGTGGCGGTCCAGGTTGCCGGTGGGCTCGTCGCACAGGATCACCTCGGTGTCGGACACGATGGCCCGGGCGATCGCCACGCGCTGCTGCTGGCCGCCGGACAGCTGCGACGGCAAACGCGCCGACTGCGTGGGCAGCCCCACCAGCTCCAGCGCCGCCGCCACGCGCTCGCGCCGCTGGGCGGACGACATGGCCGTCAGCATCAGCGGCAGCTCGACGTTGCGCGCCACGCTGAGCATGGGTAGCAGGTTGAACTGCTGGAAGATGAACGCGGCATGCCGCGCACGCCACTGCGACAGCTGGGCCTCGGTGAGCGTGTCCATGGCCTGGCCGCGGAACAGGATGCGGCCGGCGTCGGCGCGGTCGATGCCGCCCAGCAGGTTCAGCAGCGTGCTCTTGCCCGAGCCCGACGGGCCCATCATGGCGAGGAAGTCGCCGCTGTGGATGTCCAGATCGAGGCTGTTGAAGATGCAGACCACGTCGTCGCCACGTTGGTAGCGCTTGACGACGGCCTGCAGCGAGAACAGGGCGGGGGCTTGGCTCATGGCGTTTCCTTGGCGATCAGTCGATTCAGAGGAACAAGACCTTGACGGCCATGTCGGGCAGGATGCGCGGGTCTTCGTCCAGCAGCTTGATGCGCACACGCACGGTGGACTTGGCGCGGTCGGCGTTGGGCATCACGCGCAGCACCTCGCCGGCCACCTGCCAGCCTTTGTGCGAGTACAGCTCGGCGCTGACCTTGCGGCCGGGTTCGACCTTGCTGAGCAGGTCTTCGTTGACGTCCACCACCAGCTCCAGCGAGTGCATGTCGACGATGGTGTAGATGCCGGTGCGCGTGTAGCCGCCGCCGGCACCGCCCGGCGCGACGATCTCGCCCACCTGCGCGTTGCGCGCCAGCACCACGCCGTCGAACGGCGCGCGCACGGTGTAGTCCTCCAGGGCCTGGGCCTGGCGTTGCACCTGCAGTTCGCCCAGCGCGGCGTCGGCCTTGGCGCTGGCCAGGTTGCTCAGTGCCACGTCAAGCGACGTCTTGCTCTTGCTCAGGCGTGACTCGCTGGTGAAGTTCTGGTCGCGCAGCGATTGCTCGCGGTCGAGGTCGCGCCGGGCTTCGTCCAGCTGCGCCTGCGCCGCGCCGAGCCGGGCCTGCGCGGCCGCCAGCTGGGCCTGCGCCAGGCCGAACTCGGTGCGGGCCTGCTGGTCGGCCATGCGGGCCAGCACCTGGCCGCGCTTCACCAACGTCCCCTCGTCGGCGAACACCTCGGACACCTGACCCAAGGTTCGTGCTGACACCGTCGCGGTGCGCGTGGCGGCCACGAAGCCCGAGGCCTCGAAGCGCACGCCGGGAACCGCCACACGTGGCGCGGTGGGTGCGGCAGCGGGCGCCGGTGCAGCGGTGGCCTGGGCGCCGAGCAGCCCGGGCAGGGCGTCGCTCCGGTTGGTGCTCACCAGCGCCGCCAGGGCCACTGTCTGCAGGCCCAGTGCCGCCAGCGCCCAGGCCGGCACACGCCGGTGGGGCGCGTGCACGGGGCCGGCGGGTGACGGCGCCGCAGTAGCGCTGGCGTTCGTGTCCGCGCCATGGTGCGACAAGCCCAGCGTGGCCATCAGTTGCGCGCGGCGATCCGCGCCGGCATCGAGCGGGTGGACGGGGGCGTTCATGCGGCGGCTCCTTGACGGCTATTCAACACGCGCCAGGCCGGCAGCAGCCCACCCAGGGCTCCCACCGCCAGCGCCAGGGCAATGGCGGCCAGCAGGCTGCCGGGCGCCAGCTGCCAGTCGAAATGCACGCTGGTGAAGCCGCTGCCGACGGTCACGCCGTGCACGCCGTCGAAGGCCAGCCAACCCACCACGGTGCCGCAGAGCGCGCCCAGCAGCGACAGGATCAGCGCTTCCGACAGCACGCACAGCGCGACGACGCGGCTGCTGTAGCCCAGCAGGTTCAGCACCTGCAGGCTGCGTCGGCGTGCCTGCACCGTGATCGACAAGGTGTTCAGCGTGCCCGCCACCGTGCCCACGGCCAGCACCGCGGCCAGCGGCCAGCCCAGGTAGACCAGCAGGTTGTGCGTGCCCGAGGCCTGCTGCTCGAAGAACTGGCGCTCGGTCTGCACGCTGAGCTTGAGGCGGTTGTCCTGCGCCACGTACTGCTGCAGCGTGGCGAGGGACGCTGCCGTGTCGGGGCCGGCCAGCTGGGCCCGCACCGACTGGAACTGCCCCTGGCGACCGTAGGCGGCCTGCACGGCGCCGACGTCGGCCCAGGCTTCGGTCTCGAACAGCGACGCGTCCAGCGCGTACAGCCCGACGACCTGCCAGTCGCGCCCGGCCAGGCGCACCGTGCGGCCCGGCGCCAGCTCGTCGCCCTGGGCGGCCAGCCGGCGGCCGACGACGATCTCGTTGCGGCCAGGCGTGAACAGCCGCCCCTGCACGATCTGCAGGCCGCCGCGCAGGGCCAGGCCTTGCGCATCCATGCCGCGCAGGTTGAAGTTCTGGCGGCCGCGCTCGCCGCGCGCTACCGCAACCGTCATGCTGAACTCGGCCGAGGCCAGCGGCTGGCCGTCGCGCTGCACGATGCCGGGGCCGGCGGCCAGCAGCGAGACCTGCTCGCGCGACAGGCGGCTGCCGGGCTCGCTGGTGGCTTCCTCGGCCAGCATCACGGCCACGTCGGTGGCGCCGGTGTTGCGCTGGCTGCGCTGATAGCCGTCGGCCATCGCGAGGAAGCCCAGCAGCACCAGCACGACCAGCATCACGCACAGTGTCACCGTGGCGCTGGCCCACTTGTTGCGCCACAGGCTGGCAAGCGAGACCTGCATCAGCGGCGGCCATTGGCGCCAGGAGGAGGAGAGGGGGGTGTTCATGGCCGTCAGGTTGCGCTGCGGCTCAACCGTTGTCGACTGTCAAAGCCTGCAGGGGGCGGATGCGCAGCGCCAGCAGCGCAGGCACCAGCCCCGTGAGCACGCTGACCAGCATCGTGATCACCGCCGCCTCGCCCAGCACGGCCCAGGGCAACACCACATCCGGCATGAACTGCGACAGCTGCCGCGTGACCAGCAGGTTGAACAGCGCGCCTGCGCCGATGCCGATGGCCGAGCCCAGCCACACCAGTGCGCCGGAGCGCCAGAACACCAGGCGCAGCACGCGGGCGTGCGACCAGCCCAGCACCTTCAGCACGCCGATGTCGCGCGTGCTCTGCCGCACCGCCAGCGCCAGCGTGCTGCTAACCACCAGCATCAGCGAGCCGAACGCCGCCGCGACGACGGCCTTGATCATGAATGTGACGTTGCCGAACTGGGCGAAGAATTCGCTGTGGAAGGCCTGGTCGGTGTTGCTGTTGGTCGGGTCCGGCGTGGTGGCGAAGGCCGCGTCGATCTCGTTGGCCAGGCCTTGCACCGACACGCCCGGCTTGGCCGTCACCATGAACGAGCCCACGGTGTCGCGCCACAGCGACCGGCCCTCGTTGAGGGTGTCGTAGTGCATCAGGATGAAGTTGCGGCCGCCGCCGTTGTCGGCGCTGGTGAAGGTGCCCGCCACGCGCAGCCGCCACGCGGGCTCGCCGGTCGGGGGCTGGAACAGGATGCTGCCCAGCGGCACCACGTCGCCCACGCGCCAGCCGTAGCGGTCGGCCAGGCCCTGGCTGACCAGGATGCCGTCGCGCTGGGCGTAGAAGGCCTCGGCCACGCCAGGCTTCACGATCATGTCGGGGTGCTGTGCCAGCCAGGCCTGGGGCTGTACGGCGAAGACCATCTGCATCTGGCGCTGGTCCTGGTAGTAGGCGCCCAGCCACGTGGCGTGGCCCACCTGCGCCACGCCCGGCAGCGCCTCGATGCGGGCCTTCTGCGCCATCGGCAGCTGCGCCATCAGGCCCGACTGCGGCGTGATGATGAGGCGTTGGCCCGAGACCGATTCCTCGCCGCTGTCCAGCGAGTAGCGCAGCGAGCCCAGCACCGTGTAGGCGGCAAAGGTCAGCGCGACGCTGGCCAGCAGGATGAGCGTGTGCAGACGCTGGCGGCGCAACTGCTCGATGACGACCAAGAGTTCCTTCATGTCAGCCTCCGTCGAGTCAAGCGGCCAGGGGGTGGGGTGCGGCTTCACGCGCCAGGGCGTGAGCGGTGCGTGCCAGGCTGCGTGCCAGCGCCACCTCCTGCATCGGTGCCAGGCCCAGCCGGTTGTTGAGCATGTGCAGCTGCGAGGCCAGCATGGCCTGTAAGGCCTGCCGGTGCTGGGTGTCGTCGGCCACCGGCGCATCGGTGATGGGCGACACCAGCAAGCCCTGGTGGCGCTGGATGTCCCATTGCGAGCGGGCCGCTTGCAGGCCGGCCCTCAGTAGCGCGGCGGGGCTGCGCGGCGTGCCGTCAGCGTCGCCCTGCAGCTGCTGCGCCAGGCGACGGCATTGCTCGGCGGTGGGCGCGGGGGCCAGCGCGCCCGGCGCGTCGAAAGCCTGGACCTGCGCCGAGCTGGCCGTCCAGTAGGCCACGTAGTCGTCCAGGAAGCGCGCCACGCCGGGCAGGTCGGCCTGCCAGGCCTGGGCGAACAGCGGCATCAGGCTGGCCGCCAGCTGCAGGCGGCGCGACACGTCTGCGGTGCTCGCGCGCACCAGGCTCAGCGCGAGCGTGCTGCTCAGGTCGAACAGGCCTTCGTTGACGGCCAGGCCTGCCATGCCGCCGTAACGGCGCCATTCGGCGTCGTAGGGCATCACCTGCACGCTGCCTTCGTCGAACCACGGCAGTTGCGCCGGGTCCATCGGCTGGCCGTCGAAGAAGTGGTGGCGGTAGTAGCGCTCGCGGGTGGGCGGCTCGGCGCTCAGATAGCCGGGCAGCGCGGCGCGCACCTCGGCCAGCAGCTGCGCGCGGCCGGCGGCCGACAGGCCGCGCAGACGCAGCCGCAGGTGTGGGCCGCCCTCCCAGTAGCGCAGGAAGAACCAGCCGCGCGCGGCGCCGCTGCCCATCAGCCGGCGCACTTGTGGGGTGACCCAGTCCAGCAAGAAACGGTCGGTGGCGGCCGCGTCGGCCAGGAAGATGTGCAGCGCAAACCAGTCTTGCGCGTGCGCGGCCTGGTGCTGCGGGTCGGGGAGGGCGGTGAGCGGCATGGCGGGGCTCCTAGAGTTCCCAGCGGGTGTTGGTGCGGCGGTTCAGCCCGCACATCACCTGGTAGACCAGCGGGCCGGGCAGTGCCAGGCCCCCTTCGAGGACCGCCTCGCGCATCATGCGCAGCGGCCGGGCGAACAGGCCGAACGCGGTCGCGGCCAGGCTGAAGTCCTGCGCCTGGGCGCCGGCCGCCAGGTGCAGGCGGCGCAGCGCGGCGCCGCCGTGGCGGGCCTGCGCGGCGTCCAGGTCGGCGCACCACAGTGCGTGGCACTTCAGGCCGTGCAGGTTGTGGCGCACGCCGGCATGGGGCAGCGACCCCTGCAGCAGCGCCTTCAGGCGGGCGGGCGGCATGGCGCCGGCGGACTCGCCATTGGCGGTGAACAGGCCGGTGTCGCCGGCGGCCTCGTCCAGCCACATCAGCAGCGGCTGCAGTTCGGCCTCGCCGGGCAGGGCCGGGCGGCGCGCGGCCAGTGCGCGCCACAACGCGAGCAACTGGTCGCGCGTGCCGGCGGGCAGCGGCGCCAGCCGTGGCGCGAGCCCGCCGCGGTCGCTGCCGGCGCTGCGGGCGCGCATCAGCTGCAGCAGGCCCAGGCCGGGCGGTAGGTCGGGCGAAGCCGGCGCTGAGCGGGGTGGTGTGGGCGGCAGCGCGGGCGTGAAGGGCTGTGCCGGGCCGATGGCCGCGAACTGTGCCGCCAGCCGGGGCAGCAGGTCGTAGGCCTCGGCCAGCCGTGGCGACGGCGCCTGCGTGGCCACGGGGGTGTCGACGGCGTCGCCCGGCCAGCTGGCCGGCCAGCGCTGGCCGGCGGCGGGCGTCAGGCGCAGGCCGTAGGCCACGGTTTCCAGCGGGTGTTCGCACAGCCGGCTCGCGGCGCGCAGCGCGGCGGGGTCGCCTTCCAGCGGCTCGGCGGCCCAGCCCAGGGCTTGGGCCAGGTGTTGCAGCTGCGCTTGCGCCATGCCCGCTTCCAGCATGCCGTTGAAGGGGGCGAAGTCGCCGTACTTGTCGGCCAGAACCCAGTGCCTGGCCACGCCGATGACGGCCAGCGGGTGCTCGCCCAGCAGGGCCTGCGCGTCGCAGGGGCCGCCGGCCACGGCGAGTGCCTGGTGCTCGCCTTCGTACAGCCATTGGCGCACGCCCGCGTCGTGCCGCTCGATGACGAACACGCGGCAGGGGTAGGCGCAGCGCGGCGAGGGCACGGCGCGGTGGATGGCGTAGGGGTTGTCCGCCTGGTAGCTCAGCGGCGCGGCCAGGTGACGCAGCAGCAGCGCCAGCGCCGCGGGCGCGTCCAGCGCTGCTGCGCCTGGGCGGCCCTGCAGGTGGTCCGCCAGGCTCAGCAGCTCGGCCGGCAGCCGGCTGGGCAGGCGGTGCAGGCGGCGTTGCACGGTCACCCGGGGCGCCAGCGTCGGCGCGGCCGGGGCGGCGGCGCTGAAGGCCGGCACGTTCATCAGGTCCATGCGCCGGTGGGTGCCCAGCCACCAGGCCTGCGCCAGCGGCAGGGCCGGCGCGGCTTGCAATGCCAGCATGCTCATGGCTGTGCTCCGTGGGTGGCGTTCATGGGAAGTTGTGCGGTTCGGGGTTGATGTCCCCGGCCGCCATCGGCGCGAGGCCGCGGGCGCGGCGGGCCGCGTTCAGCCGCGGCAGCGCGCAGCGGCGGTGCTGGTGGCCAAAGGTGACCGGCGTCAGCCCCGGCGCCAGCACCTTCACGCAGTGCAGGTTCAGCGCCTGCATCGGCGCCCAGCTCTGGTTCACGACGATCACGTCGCTGGCCACGGCCAGGGTCTGCTGCACGCGGCGCAGCAGCTCGTCGCGCACGTCGGTGGCGGCCGGCTCCGGCGCTGGCAGCGGCTGGGCAGGCGGGCCGTCGAAGAGGAAGCTCAGCCGCGGGTAGACCTCGGGCAGGCTGTAAAGCAGCACGTGGTCGGCCATGCTGCGCACCTGCCAGGGGTCGCGGGCCATGGCCAGCGCGCGCTCGCGCAGCGGGGGCATCGACACCTGGTACACGCCCATCGACGTGGTCACCTCCACCAGCGCCGCGAACAGTGCCTGCTCCCATCGCGCATGGCCGGCCGAGGCGCAGTAGCTCTTCACCGGCGCGTCGGCGCGCGGGTCGACGATGAGCGCCCAGACCAGCGGCACGTCGATGTCCAGGCGCATGTCGAAGGCGTGGACCTCGTAGCCCTGCGCGCGGCTGCGGGCCACCAGCGCAGCGACGCGTTCGTCGGCCACGGCATCGAGCTGCAGCGCGCGCGGCGCGATGCGGCCGTACCACGACGTCAGGTAGGCGTCGCGCTCAAGCACTTCCATCAGGCCGTAGAGCGCCGCCTCTTCCACGCAGCCGCCCAGCGCGCAGCCGCTGGAGGTCTCGTAGACGAAGCGGTTCAGCGGCTGCACCGGCGTGTCGCCCAGCCGGTAATAGACCATCTGCTCGGGCACCAACACCGGCCGTTGCTGGCGCATGGACCAGCCCCAGGCCCAGTTGAACGCCAGCGCTTCGCTGTAGGGCTCCAGGTCGAAGCTGGGCTGCGCCATCTGCTCGGCCTCATGCAGCACGAAGGTGCGCGGGTCGACCACGGCGTCGCCGTACTGGCGCCGCAGGGCCTCGAAGCTGCCGCGCGTGGCGCCGCCGTGGCGGCGTGGCTCGTGGCCGCAAAAGCGCTCCAGCGCCTCCAGCATGGCCACCAGCTCCGAGCCCTCGCGGCTCTCGGTGCGGCCGTAGCCGCTCTCGGCCACCGACGAGCCGGGCAGGCTCATCTCGGCCACGACCATGGGCATCAGCTCGGAGTTGAGGTCGTGGAACAGGTGCTTGATGACGCCGGTGCGGTGGTCCAGGAAGTTGTCGCGCAGGGCCGCCACGTTCAGCCGAGGGTTGGGGACGCGGCCGCGGCCGTTGGGCGCCAGCGGCTGCGACTGCAGCGTCAGGCGGGCCAGTTCGGCGTTGTCGGCCGGCAGGGGCTGGCAGTCGGGGCAGCCGGGGTGGCGGTGCAGGCGGTGGTGGTCGGTGGTCAGGCGCTCCCAGTTCAGCCGCAGCACGCGGCCGTCCAGCTGGGACGGGTCGGCCAGCACCTGGGCCAGCAGGTGCGTGAACATGGTGTGCCCGGCGGGCCCCAGTGGGGCCTGCGACTGCCGCGCCAGGTCGGCCGGCGCGTGCGCCTCGGCCGACCAGTGCTGCGGCTGGTTCAGGTTGAGCTGCGTCCAGCGCATCAGGCAGCCCAGGCAGGGCGCGTCGTCCTGCGCCGGCGCCACGTGCGGGCCGAAGCTGGCGCTGCCGGGCTCCAGCCCCAGCAGCAGCAGATCGGCGCCGGCGCGGCGCGCCCGCGCCTGCCAGGCCAGCGCCTCGGGCGCCCGGCGCAGGTCGAACACCAGCAGGCAGCGCTCGCCGGCCTGCGGCAGCGGGGCGTCGGCCAGCGCGTGCTGGCGGTCGGTGGCGGCGCGCAGCGCGGGCCACAGCGCGTCGCTGCTGGCGTCGTGCACCAGCGTCCAGGCCTGCGACTTCAGGGTGGGGGCAGTGATGTTCATGCCAGGGCCTCGTGAGGGTCGATGACGGCGCGGCCGCAGTGCACACCGCCGGGCAGGTTCAGGGCCAGTGCCTGCTGCCAGCGCACCTGCGCGGGTTGCGCGGCCGGCGCGGCGTTCAGGTCTGTGGGCGCGGGCTGCCATTGGTGCGGCTGCGGCGCGGGCCAGCGCCAGGTGCGGCCCCGCCACAGCGAGTCGTCGTTCACCTGCACGGTGCTGCAGGCCAGCCCCAGCGCCTCTTGCAGGGCGGGCAGGGCGGCGGCGTCACAGGCGCTGCCCACCAGCGTGTCGCCGACGAACACCTGCGCCACGCAGGCGGCCAGGCGCGGATGCCAGTGCAGCAGCACGCGGGCCGGCGCGGGCACGAAGTGGTGCAGCAGCTGGCGCAGCAGGTGCACCACGTCGTCCTGCACCTGGGCCAGCTCGACGGTGGCGACCTGCCGTTCGGCCTCGAAGCGCGGGTGCGCGGCGATGGCCTGGGCCAGCGCCAGCGCCTGCCAGCGGTCGGCGTCGAACGCGGTGACGAACTCGGCCGCGTCCTGGCCGGGCGTCAGCTTGGCGGCCAGCTGGCTCAGCGCCAGTTGCAGCGCGCGGGTGCCGGCCTGTTCGGCGTTCAGCCCCCAGCCGACCACGTGCGTGACGGCGCCGCCCTGTGGCTGCGGCGCGCGCACGGCGATGGCGTCGTGGTAGAGCGGCAGCTGCGAGAGCACCTGGCCGCGTGCACCGGCCGGGCGGAATGCCAGGGGGCCGAAGCTGGCGTCGAACCACGGCGTCAGCGCGACGCGCTGCTGTTCATAGCCCGACAGCGTGCGATCGCTGGGCTGGCCCAGCAGGTCGGCGAAGGCCTGCGGCGCCAGGGCGGCCAGGTCGCGGTCGCCGGCGGCCACCAGCGGGTGCTGGCTCAGCTCCAGGTAGGGCGACACGCGGCGCACGCGGCGCTGCCACTGCGTGCGGCCGATGCCGAAGTGGTGGTCCATCAGGCCTTGCGCGGCCACCACGCCCATCAACGCCAGGCTGGCGGGGCTGTGCGGCTCGTCGGCGCCGGCTTGTTGCCATTGCAGCAGCTCGTGCACGCCGGGCAGCCCGGGCTCCACGGGGGGCGCCACGAGGGCCATGCCGCCGCTGCGCAGCGCGACGACCGCCGGCAGCGCGAGGCGGCGTGCGTCGTCCTCGAAGGCGGCGGCCGGCTGGGTGGCATCGCGGCGGTCGCTGGCCCACAGCAGCGCGGTCACGCCGGCGAAGTCGGCGGCTTGCGGCGCGCCGGCTTGCACGTCCAGCCGCTGCCCCGCGATGCCGGCATCCAGCAGGTGTTCGCGCAGTTCGTCCGGCCCGATGAGGCCGTCGCCGGCGCGCAGCCGCAGTGCACCCACGCCGCTGTCGGCCAGCGCGCGGGCGGCCGCCTTCAGCGCGTGCCCGTCGCCCGCCAGCAGCACCGTGGCGTGGCGCCACGCGGCCCAGCGGGCGCGGCGCGTGGCGGGCTCGGCGCGGTCTTGCAGGTATTTGATGAACTCGCCGAGCGCCAGCGGCACGTCGGCCTGCGGCAGCCAGGGTGTGTCGTCGGTTTCGTCGAGCAGCAGCCCATGGGCGTCCAGCGCCTGCACGACGCGCTGCACCGGGGCCTGCAGCCGCTCGGGCAGCCGGGCCTGCAGGGCGGCCATGTCCAGCCCCTGGTCCATCAGCGCGATGACGCGCTCCACCAGCTTGTGCAGTTCGGTTCCGGCGGTGGCCGGGAGCAGCAGGCTGCGGCTGCCGCCGTCGAACTGCACGCCGGCCGGCGTGTCGCGGAAGAAGACGTGGTGCTTCAGGCGCAGCCGGCGGGCGGGCCAGGCATCGAGGGTGGTGGTGTTCATGCGGAGACCTCCGGCTGGCGGGTGGCCTGCAGCCCGGTGATGTCGCGCCAGCTCACGCCCAGCACGCGCTCGACGCCCAGGGCGACGAGGTGGCACAGGCAGAACTTCTGCATCGGCGACACCCCGAGCAAGGGCAGCAGCGTGTAGAAGAAGTTGACCGTGGTGCGGTAGGCCATGATCTGCGGCGTGCTCATGGCGAGCATGCCGCGCGGCTGGCCGAGGGCGTGGCCGATCTCGCTGGGCTTGCGCTGGCGCATGCGGGCCTGGAAATCGGCGGGGCCCTGCGCGGTGACGGCACCTTGCAGGCGGTCGAAGGTGTCATCGGCCAGCAGCATCTCGTAGTGCTGGTGCACGATGCGGCGGTTGGTGTCGGCCGTTGTCGCCAGCACGCCTTGCCAGTCGGTCAGCACGCGCTTGAGCCCGGGCGAGAGGGCCAGGTCGTCCAGCCGGCCCGCCAGCACCGCCCGCAGCACGTCGTCCACGCGGCTGGCCAGGCGCCGATCCAGCGCGTCGAACCGGCTGCGCAGCGCGCCGCCTTCGTCGTGTGCGGCAAAGAAGTACTCGGCGTGCGAGCGCAGCGACACGTAGCCGCGAGACAGCCCGCCGATCTCGTAGGTCTGCCCCACCAGGGCCAGCATGGCGGCCAGCGTCAGCATGAAGTCGTTGTCGCCCTCGACCTTGTGGCGCAGCAGGTTCAGCGCCAGCGGCAGGGCGGCGACCTGGAAGTCTTCGCGCGCCGCGGCGAAGGCCTCCAGCTTCAGCGCCTTGGGGCGCACGTACGGGGCCGGGGTGACGGTGTTGTTCTGCAGCAGCGGCAGCGCGGGCTCGGGGTCCAGTTCGAACAGCGCGAGCTTGGCGGCCAGCGCCTCGTAGGCCTGCGGGTCGATCGAGCGCGTGCTGGGGTGGGCGGCGAGCCAGGGGAGGAGCTGGGCGCGCACGGCGGGCCACACGGCCTCGTCCAGCACCTGGGCGCTGCAGTGCACGGCCAGGTCCACGTGCGGGCCATGGCGCCAGTGCGGCAGCAGCATCACGCGGTCGATGCCGTGCCGATGGCGCAGCGTGTCCACGAGTTCGCTCAGCGGGCCCAGCAGCAGGCCGCGGCGGTCTTCGTCGAAGTAGGCGATGCGCAGCGCATGCCACTGGTCGCGCCGGCTGGCGGGTTGCAGGCGCTGCGGCAGCGTGCTGAGCTCGAACTGCAGCTCGGCGACGTGGGGCTGGCCGTCCACCGACACGTGCTGGTCGTCCAGCGAGGGCAGCACCTCGGAGGCGACGATGGAGAAGCTGTTGCGCTTGAGCGTGCGCTGCATCAGCCGCACCAGGCGGGGGCTGTCGAAGCGCACGTGAAAGGGCTTGAGGTCCTTGAAGTCCACAGCGTCCCACTTGAAGTTCAGCGACGTGCCGGTCTGCACCGTGGGGTCGCTGGCGGGCATGCCGCGCAGGAACACCTGCTCGGGCAGGCCCAGCTCGCGCCGCCAGGCCTGGATGGCCACGAAGAACGCCTCGGGTGCCAGGTCGGCATCGGGCTGCAATGCGGCCGGGATGACCCAGGTGCGGCGGGCCAGCACCACGTCGCCCAGGCTCAGCCGCGGCAGGTAGGTGACCGCGTCGGTGCGCAGCAGGCCCTGCTTCATCATGGGCGCGACCGTGAAGTTGTTGATGCCCTCGGTGTAGGCGATGGCCAGCACGCGCTGGATGCGCGGCAGCAGCATGGGCATCAGGAAGCCCTGGTACCAGACGTCGATGTCGCGGCCGTCCTCGGTCTTGAAGCGCACCATGTGCTCGCGCGGGTCGTACACCAGGCGTAGCTTGTCGATGTCGAACTTGCGCGTGTCTTCCCAGTTCGGCGCGAAGGGCGGCACGACGACCTCGTGGTCGGCCATGCGCGGGTGGTGGTTGGCGTTGAAGCCGAACACGCCCGGCAGCTCCGCGAACAGCGCGCCTTCGCTGCTGTTGAGCAGGTAGTCGCGCACTTCCTGCAGCTCGTGGTCGTCCAGCACTTCCATGAAGCGCGACATCAGCGCGCCCCGGCCGCCGAACACCTGGTTCAGCACGAACATCGGGCGGCCCTGGCGCAGCGCGATCTGGCCGACGTAGCTTTGCGAGCCGCCCCGCTGGCGCACCGGCGCCGGCAGCGCCTGCACCACGGCGCGCAGCGCATCGCGGTCGATCTGCACGTCGTCCGGCTGCATCAGCAGCGGCGTGAGCAGGTCGTTGAACTGCTGGCGGGCGCGGGCGAAGGCCTCGCTGATGGCGGTGGGCGCGGCCTTGCGCGCCGGGTCGGGCGCGTGGGTCAGGCTGCCGAGCGCGTAGACCTGGTCGAAGCGCCGGATGAAGTCCAGCGGCCGATCGCACACGCCGGTCGCGCCGTACTCGGCCAGGAAGAAGTCGGCCATGTCGCAGCGGGCCTGCTGCGTGAACCCGACGACCGGGGCCAGCGACATCAGCAGGCTCAGGTCGTCGGCGAACGGCTCCAGCAGGCGCGGGTTGAGGCCGCCCTGCAGCGACGTCAGATAGCAGTTCTCGAAGAACGCGGTGTCGGCCAGCGCGCGGTGCTCTGGCGCTTGCAGCGCCTCGCGCAGGGCCTTGATCTCGTCCTTCACGGTGGTCACCAGCACGGCGCGCTGCGCCGGGTCGGCGGTGCGGAAGTCGTCCAGCGACTGGCGCACCTGGCGCAGGTGGCCGCGCGCCTGCGTGCCGCTGTCGCCGGGCAGGTCGCCGAGCAGCTGCTCCGTCCAGGCCAGCGGGTCGGTCTGCTCCCAGGGCTGGGTGTCGGGCAGCAGCATGCGCAGGTCGTACAGCTTGGCCAGCAGGTCGTTCACGACGGGCGGCTGCAGCTTCGGCGCGAGCTTGCACATGGCGGTGATCAGGTCCCGCGCGAAGATGGGCTCGAAGTTGCGTTGCGCGAACACGTGGTGCAGGCAGGCGACTGCGGCATTGCTGTTGATCTCGGCCACGGCTTCACCGGCGCCGAAGAACTTGCCGCTGCTGGTGTTGCCCTCGGTGACGGTGCGAAAGCGCGCGCGCCCGCCTTCCAGCACCAGGCTCGGGTTCAGCGCCAGCGCGAACAGGCTGCTGGAGAGCTGGAAGTTGCCCAGCAGCGGCGCCAGGATCTGGCGCATCAGGGCGCCCTTGAGCGTCACGCGGCGATCCAGCCCCGCGTCGTAGTCCAGCGACCAGTCGCTGACCAGGCGCTCGTCCCAGCGCCCCACATGCAGCACGGTGAAGGTGGACAGCGGGCTGGTCTTGGAGCTGCAGCGCGTCAGGTACTGCACGAAGGTTTCCTGCAGCTTGCGCCTGGCCTTGGGGGCCAGCGGCTTGGCGCCGGGCGTGGCCATGGCCTCGAAGTCGGCGAACAGCTCGGGGTTCACGTAGCTGATGGCGTCGCGCAGCCGCGGCAGCCGCCACAGCGCGCTGAGGTGCTCGGAGGTGGCCTCGATCTCGCGGGCATAGGCTTGGCGGACGCGCTCCTCGTGGCCGGCCAGTTCGATGGCCGCCTCGTTGAACCGGGTCAGCTCGGCCAGCGTGTCAGCACCGAGCAAGCCGGCCAGCGCCTGCAGGTGCTCGGGCTTGCTGGCGCGCTGGTTGAACACGGCGCGCTTGGCGTTCAGCGCCAGGCGGCCGAGGTCGCGGTCGGTGCAGCCCTGGATGGCCTGGGCGAGCGCCTCCAGCAACCCCGCCGACTGCGACTGCAGCGCCTGGCGCTGGCGGTCGCCGTCGGCGAGCACCCGGGCGGTCTCGCCGGTCTCCAGGCCTTGCAGGGCGCGAACCGATTCACCCGCCACCCGCATCACGTAGCGAGGATGCAGCAGCATCGGCCCGTCCTGGGTGGGGAGCATGGTGGTGAAGTTCATGTGTCAGTCCCGTCAGTTGGAAACGCGGAGGGCGCGCTGCAGACTCAGCGTGCGGACCAGTGGAAGCAGCGGCGGGCGATGAGCGCGAAGACCGTGCCGAAGGCGAGCAGCGCGAGGGTGGGTGTGAGCCCGGCCGGCGTGAAGAACTCGCCGCGCCAGCCCAGCCGCAGGGCCTCGACGACATGCGTCATCGGCACCAGCAGCGAGATCTTCTGGACGATCTCGGGGAACTGGGCGAGCGGGATGCTGGCGCCCGACAGCAGCAGCATCGGCTGGAACAGCAGGCCGCCCGCGCTGAACGAGGCGTTGGCGTTGCGTGCCACGGCACCAATCAGGAAGCCCAGCGAGAACAGCGCGTAGGCGCTGACGGTGAGCGCCGCGAGCAGCTCGAGGGCCGACGTGGTGGGCAGCCGGTGGAACATCAGCCAGCCGACGATCAGCATCTCGACCAGGCCGACGAGGAAGATCGAGAACGCCCGGCTGACCGCTGAGAACCAGATGGCGCCCATGTCCAGCGGCGTCACCAGCAATCGTCGGAACAGCCCCTGCTCCTTGTAGATGACGAGCACCGGGGCGACGTTCATCAAGGCGACGTTGAGCATGACGAGCCCGATGAAGCTGGGCGTGTATTCGTCGTAGTAGCTGACGGCCTGGGCGCCGTAGACGCCCTCGCCGTACATCAGGCCGAAGAAGCCGTACATGACGGCCGGCACGGCCAGCGTCATCAGCAGCACCATGCGGTCACGAAAGGCCAGCCGGAAATCGAAGCCGACGTAGGCGCGAAGGGCGGTGATCATCAGGCGGCCTCCAGCGCGCCTTGGCGCGCAAAGTGTGCGTAGGCGTCGTCCAGCGAATGGCTGCCGGCGGGTGCGCGCGCAATCAGCTGCTCGGCGCTGCCCGCGGCCACCAGCCGGCCGGCGGAAATCATCAGGACCTGGTTCGCCAGCGCGGCGGCCTCGTCCATGTAGTGCGTGGTGAACAGCACCGTGCGGCCCTTGGCGGCCTGCGTGCGGATGAGTTCCCAGAACTCGCGCCGCACGATGGGGTCCAGCCCCACGGTGGGTTCGTCCAGGATCACCAGTTCCGGGTCGTTGATCAGCGCCAGCGCCAGCGACACGCGCTGCTTCTGGCCGCCGCTGAGCTTGCCGACGCGGGTGTCCAGCATGTCGGTCAGCGCGAATTCGTCCGCCAGCTGGGCCAGGTCGACATGGCGCGGGTACAGCTTGGCGAAGAACGCGAAGTACTCGCGGATGGTCAGCAGGCGAAAGAGGTTGGCTTCCTGCAGCTGCACGCCGATGCGCGCCACGTGGCCGCGCGGGTCGCGCACCACGTCGTGGCCCAGCACGCGCACCTCGCCGGCGTCCGGCGTGCGCAGGCCCATCAGGATCTCGACGAAGCTGCTCTTGCCGGCGCCGTTGGGGCCGATCAAGGCCACCGTGCTGCCGGCTTCGATGCGCAGCGTCAGGCCGCGCAGGGCCGTCTTGCTGCCGTACTTCTTGACGAGACCGCGCACGTCAATGGCGGGTGGCGCGCCATGCGCCACATCGGGCGCGAGAGGGGGTGGGGTCAACATGGCAACTCCGGAATCGGGGGGAGGGAGATTGAGGAGAGGCCGGCAGGGCGCCGGCCACCCCTCGCGGGCGGCTGCGCCGCTCAGGCCGCGTCGAGCGAGATGCAGCAGGAGGACGAGCCGCAGGTCGAGCAGGAGCCGCTCGAGCTGGAGCCGCTGGAAGCGCCGGTTTCGGGCAGCGCCAGCGCGTCTTTGACGGTGACGACTTCCAGGCCTTCGATGGTCGCGTCCGTGACGTCGATGTCGTCGAAGGAAACGATGTCGGCCTTGATCGTGGTCGGGTTGGTCATGGATATCTCCTAGAGGTTGATTGCCACCCTGGTTGAGGCATAGCGCCGGGTGGCGGAGCGCTATTCGCAGGATCGGGAAGGGGGCGTCAGCGGCGGCGTGCGCCGTGGCTGGACAGCAGGCCATCCAGCCAGGCGCTGGTGGTGGCGGGCAGCGAGGCGCAGGTGCAGGGCGAGTGGGCGTGCGCATCCGGGCCGTCGGCGACGATGTGGGCGTCGAGCGAGTCGATGTCTTCAGCGCTGACCTGCCAGGCCGCCGTGGTGGCGGCCGGGTCTGCGCTGGGGGTGCCGGGGATGGCGATCATTCGTTGCTCCTGTGGGGCATGTCTGCCGTTCGATGGAGCGAATGATCAAAGCGACGGCGCGTTTAGGGCACTGTCAAAACCTGCAGATGCGCAGGCGCACGAATGTCAACTTTGACAGTGCACAACGCGGCGCCGATGAGGCGGCCGGACGAGGCGCGGCCTCGTGGCTATTTGCGCGTCAGCTTGATGCGGATGCGGCCGGGCAGGCCGGCCTGCGCGAGCAGGGCTTCGAGACGCGGCTGCAGGTGGCGCAGCTTGGCCGCCACGGCGGCGTTGGCGACCAGCAGGCTCCACCCCTCTTCGTCCAGCGGGCCGGACTGCACGCTGGCCAGCAGCGGCCCGGGCAGTGCCGGCGCAATGACGCGCAGCCGCCGGCGCGACGCCTCCAGCCGGGCCGTGAGCTGGCTCAGCCCCTCGTGCGCGCGCATCACGTCAGCCAACTGCGTGGGGGACGGGGTGCTGGCGCGCAGCCCGCGGGGGCCGAGATAACGAGGCGCGGTGGACATGAAAGCAAGTGTAGTCAGGCGCCCGCTTTCCTGGGACGCCGCCGGGCGGTCGCTCGCCACCCCGCTGCTAAACTGCGCCGCTTTGCGTGGCAGGGGCAAGTCCGTCTTGCAATGCCCGGCCGCGCCCTCAGATTCGCGCGTCTCGTCGATTCGTCGGCGCCCGCCAGCCCACCTCTTCGCAGCATGTTGCCCAAGCTTCTCACCTCGATTTTCGGTAGCCGCAACGAGCGCCTGCTCAAGCAGTACCGCCGCACCGTGCAGCAGATCAACGCGCTGGAGCCGAAGTACGAGGCGCTGACCGACGACGAGCTGCGCGCGCAGACGGAGAGCTTCAAGCAGCGCATCGCGGCCGGCGAGACGGTCGACGACATCCTGCCCGAGGCGTTTGCCGTCTGCCGCGAGGGCGGCAAGCGGGCGCTGAAGATGCGCCACTTCGACGTGCAGCTCATCGGCGGCATGGTGCTGAACGCCGGCAAGGTCGCCGAAATGCGTACCGGCGAAGGCAAGACGCTGATGGCGACGCTGCCGGTCTACCTGAATGCGCTGACGGGCAAGGGCGTGCACGTCGTCACGGTGAACGACTACCTCGCGCGCCGCGACGCCGAGTGGATGGCGCGCCTCTACAACTTCCTGGGCCTGTCGGTCGGCATCAACCTGCCGCAGATGCCCCGCGAGCAGAAGCAGGCCGCCTACGCCGCCGACGTCACCTACGGCACGAACAACGAGTACGGCTTCGACTACCTGCGCGACAACATGGTCTACGAGACGGCCGACCGCGTGCAGCGCGGCCTGGCCTACGCCATCGTCGACGAGGTGGACTCCATCCTCATCGACGAGGCGCGCACGCCGCTGATCATCTCGGGCCAGGCCGACGACCACACCGACGTCTACCTGAAGATCAACGCCGTCGTCCCTGGCCTGAAGAAGCAGATCGGCGAGCTGGACCCGCGCACGGGCGAAGGCGTCATCGAGCCGGGCGACTTCACGGTGGACGAGAAGTCGCACCAGATCCACCTGACGGAAGAAGGCCACGAGAACGCCGAGCGTCTGCTGGCCCAGGCCGGCCTGATCGCCGAGGGCGCCAGCCTGTACGACGCGGCCAACATCACGCTGATGCATCACCTGAATGCAGCGCTGCGGGCCCACCACGTCTATCACAAGGATCAGGGCTACGTCGTGCAGAACGGCGAGGTCATCATCGTCGACGAGTTCACCGGCCGCCTGATGACGGGCCGCCGCTGGAGCGACGGCCTGCACCAGGCCGTCGAGGCCAAGGAAGGCGTGGAGATCCAGGCCGAGAACCAGACGATGGCCTCGATCACCTTCCAGAACTACTTCCGCATGTACGGCAAGCTGTCCGGCATGACGGGCACGGCCGACACCGAGGCCTATGAGTTCCAGGAGATCTACGGCCTGGAAACGGTCGTCATCCCGCCGAACCGCCCGACCATCCGCAAGGACGAGCTGGACCTGGTCTACAAGACCGACAAGGAAAAGTACGCCGCCGTCATCGAGGACATCCGCGGCTGCCACGAGCGTGGCCAGCCGGTGCTGGTGGGCACGACGTCCATCGAGAACTCGGAGCTGATCTCCAAGCTGCTGAACCAGGCCAAGCTGCCGCACAACGTGCTCAACGCCAAGCAGCACGAGAAGGAAGCGCAGATCGTCGCCCAGGCCGGCCGCCCGGGCGTCATCACGATCGCCACCAACATGGCCGGCCGCGGCACCGACATCGTGCTGGGCGGCAACGTCGAGAAGCAGATCCAGTTCATCGAGGCCGACGAGTCCATCGCCGAGGCCGACAAGGCCGCCCAGATCCAGCAGCTCAAGGACGAGTGGCAGGGCCTGCACGAGAAGGTCAAGGCCGAGGGCGGCCTGCGCATCATCGCGACCGAGCGCCACGAGAGCCGCCGCATCGACAACCAGCTGCGTGGCCGTGCCGGCCGCCAGGGCGACCCGGGCTCCTCGCGCTTCTACCTGTCGCTGGACGACCAGCTGATGCGCATCTTCGCCGGTGAGCGCGTGCGCGCCATCATGGACCGGCTCAAGATGCCCGAGGGCGAGGCCATCGAGGCCGGCATCGTCACGCGCTCCATCGAAGGCGCGCAGCGCAAGGTCGAGGCCCGCAACTTCGACGTCCGCAAGCAGCTGCTGGAGTACGACGACGTGTCGAACGACCAGCGCAAGGTCATCTACCAGCAGCGCAACGACATCCTGGAGGCGGGCAGCCTCGTGGCGCAGATCGCTTCGCTGCGCGGCTCGACGCTGACCGACGTCGTGCGCACCTATGTGCCGGCCGAGAGCGTCGAGGAACAGTGGGACCTGCCCGGCCTGGAGCAGGTGTTGCGCGACGAATGGCAGGTGGAGCTGGCGCTGACCGAGCTCGTCAAGAAGAGCGATTCGATCACCGACGAGGACATCCTCGAGGCCGTCATCAAGGCTGGCGACGAGCAGTTCCAGAGCAAGCTCGACCGCGTCGGCATCGAGCAGTTCAACCCCTTCATGCGCATGGTGCTGCTGCAGAGCATCGACCAGCGCTGGCGCGAGCACCTGGCCGCGCTGGACTACCTGCGCCAGGGTATCCACCTGCGCGGCTATGCCCAGAAGAACCCCAAGCAGGAATACAAGCGCGAGGCCTTCGAGCTGTTCTCGCAGCTGCTGGACCTGGTGAAGATGGAAGTCACGCGCATCCTGATGAACGTGCGCATCCAGAGCCAGGAAGAGGCCAGCGAGGCCGCCGAGGCCATGGAGCGCCGCGCCGAGGCCGTCTCCAACGTGACCTACCAGCACCCCAACGAGGATGGCTCGATCAGCCAGGAGGTCGACCCGGATACGCTGCTGGCGCAGCATGGCCACGTCGGCCGCAACGACCCCTGCCCCTGCGGCAGCGGCAAGAAGTTCAAGAGCTGCCACGGCAAGCTGGCCTGAGGCGGCATTGCACAGACGAAAAAGGGCTGGTTCGACCAGCCCTTTTTCATGGCCGGCGGCGGCGAGGGGTGGGCGCGGCGCCCCACCTATTCAGGGGGGGTGGTCGTGTGTTTGCACACAAACCACCGCCGTGCCACATGCATGGGGGGTGTCGCGACCTCCCGCACCCCCCTAGAGTGCAGTCCCATAGAGCCCCGCCACTGGGGTATGCCCGATAGAAGTTTCAGAAAGCTCGTCATGAAAGCCCTGTTTGCCGCCGCAGCAGCTCTCGTTCTGGCCGCCAGTGCCTCGGCCAATACGGTCTCGGTCAGCAACACGACCCACAAGGACCCGACGGGCTTCGGCACGGCCTTCACCGACAGCAACGTCTACACCTTCACGCTGACCGGCGACACCTGGTTCAGCGGCCAGCTGAACACCGCCGGCAAGCTGTCCTCCGTTCCCGCCGTCGACATCAACGCGGTGACGCTGTCCAACCTGACGACCGGCGAGTCGATCAGCTGGTCGCAAGTGCTGGGCGTGGACTGGACCGCCAAGCGCGTCGGCCTGGAGCAGTGGGCCCTGTCGCCGCTGCAACTGGACGCCGGCACCTGGTCGCTGAGCATCAGTGGCGTCAGCTACTCGAACAAGCAAGGCAACGGCTACAACGTGGCCGTCGCGCTGCCGGAGCCGGGCAGCGTGGCCCTGGCATTCGCAGCCGTTGCCGGCGCGCTCGTCGCGTCCCGTCGCCGCAAGTCGGCCTGAAACCCGTCTTGCCTGACGAAAGAACACCCATGAAGAACCGTTTCTCGACGATCGCCGCCTCCCTGGCCCTGCTGGCCGGCGCGCAAGCCGCCCAGGCCAGCGACGTGTCCATCGCCTGGCAAGGCAATGCCGCCCAGGCTGGTGTGGCGCTGCAGGCCTATGACCTGACGCTGAGCGCCACCGACGCCGTGTTCGACGACTACGCGCTGCAGCTCAAGTACGACAACCTGACGAACGGCACCAGCTTCGCTGCGTTCTGCATCGAGCCGCTCGCCGGCAACTCCGTGCTGGCGGCCACCTACTCGGTGTCGTCGTTCACGGGTGCCGAAGCCACGCATCTGGCTGCGCTGTACCAGACCTCGTTCAGCAACAGCATGAACGCCACACAGCAGGCCGCCTTCCAGCTGGCCGTGTGGGAGTTCACGCAGGAAGCGTCGACCTTCGGTACGCAGACCGGCACCTTCCGCGCCACCGCATCGGCGGCCGTGACGACGCTGGCAGACAGCTACGTCAGCGCCGCGCTGGGCTTCACGGGCACCAGCACCTACCAGGTCACCAAGCTGACCAGCGGTGACTACCAGGACCTCGTGGTGGCCACGGCGGTGCCCGAGCCGCAGACGTACGCGCTGCTGCTGGCCGGCCTCGGCGCCGTGGGCCTCATCGCCCGCCGCCGCCTGCCGCGCTGAATCCGGCGCGCGCTCACACAAAGGCTCCTTCGGGAGCCTTTTTGCTTCCTGGGAGGCTGTCGGGCTTTGGGCCTGGAGCGCGCCGGGGCGAGTTGCGGGGCAAGGCAAGGCGCCGACGAGGCGTGGGATGTGCCCCCACAACGAGTCGGCAACGCCGAA
>NZ_JBIGIA010000016.1:0-120429 GCF_043555975.1 Pelomonas nitida
TTGTGCCTGCAAGGGGGCTGATCCGTCGTTGCAAATGCTCGCTGGACATCGAGTCCAGCTCCGCTTTGCGCCTCGGCTGAGCCCCCTTGCAGGCACAACGCGCTCCAGGCCCAAAGCCCGACAGCCTCCTAAGCCTGCCGTCCGGCCCCGTCGAATGGCACGACGGCTATGCCGTGACCGACGACGACTCGCAAGCGCCGCTGCCGGGGCCCGCCGGCGAGCCCGACTACCCCGACCTGGCCGAGCGCATCGCCGACCTGCGCCCACGCAGCAGGCCGCTGGCGGCCGCGGAGCACCCCTTCCGCCATGTGCAGGCACGCCGCTTCACGCAGCTCGTCTTCAACATCCCGGCCTACCAGCGCTTGCTGCTGGACGACTTCGCGCGCGACCGCGGCGAGCTGATCCTGCGCGACCTGCGCACGCCGCGCGACTTCGCCGCGCTGCCGGAGCGCGTCATCGTCAACTGCACCGGCATCGGCGCGCGCACCCTGCTGGGCGACGACAGCCTCACGCCCATCCGCGGGCAGACGGCCCGGCTGGTGCCGCAACCGGCGGTGGACTATGCGGTGATCTATCGCGGCAGGAACGTGCTGGCCCTGCCCCGCCGCGACGGCCTGCTCGTGGCCGCCATGGGCGAGCATGACTTCGGCAACGCCGACCTGCGGCCCGATCACGAGCATTCGGCTGCCGCCGTGCGGCGGCTCGCGGCGCTGTTCGACGGCAACGTGTAGCGCTGCCGGCCAACCGGCGTGTTCTAGAAAGTCTCCCAGTCACCCTCGGCGCCGCTGGGCGCGGGCGCTGCGGCCTTGGGTGCCGGTGCTGAGGCGGCTTCAGCCAGCGCCGGCCGTGGCGCGGCGGCTGGCCGGGGCGCCATGGGCCTGCTGGCCGGCTTGGGCGAAGCCGGCACCTTCACGGCCGGCGCATGGCGCACCACCGGGCGCGGCGCCGCGGCCGCCGGGGCCGGGGCTGCGGCGTCCACACGGAACGCTGACACCGCCTCCACGAGCCGCGAGGTCTGCGTGCGCATGCTTTCGGCGGCGGCGGCCGTCTGCTCCACCAGCGCGGCGTTCTGCTGCGTAGCCTGGTCCAGCTGGCTGACGGCAGCATTGATCTGGCCCACGCCCTCGCTCTGCTCGCGGCTGGACACGGTGATCTCCCCGACCAGGTCCGTCACGCGGCGCACCTCGTTGACCATCTGGCCGATGGTCTCGCGTGCCGACAGCACCTGCGTGCTGCCGCTCTCGACCTTGGTGACGCTGTCGCCGATGAGCAGCTTGATCTCCTTCGCGGCCTCCGCGCTGCGCTGGGCCAGCAACCGCACCTCGCCGGCCACGACGGCGAAGCCCCGGCCCTGCTCTCCGGCGCGGGCCGCCTCGACGGCAGCATTCAACGCGAGGATGTTGGTCTGGAACGCGATGCCATCGATGGTGCCGATGATGTCGGCGATCTTGCGGCTGGAGCCCGAGATCGCGTCCATCGTCGTCACCACCTCGCCCACCGCCGTGCCGCCGGCCTGGGCCACTTCGGACGCGCGATTGGCGAGTTGATCGGCCTGGCGGGCGTTGTCGGCGTTGGCCTTGATCTGCGCAGCCATCTGCTCCACCGAGGCCGCCGTCTGCTCGAGGCTGGACGCCTGGCTCTCCGTACGCGCGGACAGGTCGGCATTGCCCTGGGCGATCTCGGCGGCCGCCACGTTGAGCTGCTCGCAGCCGCTGCGCACGCCGGCCACCATGCGCCCGAGGTTCTGCGTCATCTGGTCCAGCGTCGTCAGCAGCTGGCCGAGTTCGTCGCGGCCGGCGCTGGTCAGGCGCTGGGTGAGGTCGCCGGCAGCCACCGCCTGGATCGCTTCGGAAGCCCGCCGCACGGGCACGGTGATGGAGCGCGTGATGACGACAGCCGCCACCGCGCCGATGGCAACGGCCACCAGCGACGCGAGCGCGAAGGTCCACAGCACACGGCGGTATGCCGCCGACGCCGCCTGCGTGGCCGCGTCGGCAAGCTTCTCGTTGTAGGCCCACCAGGCCGTCGTGCTCTCGCGCAGCGCGCGAAAGACCGTGCGGCCCGCCTCGGCGCTGAGCTTGCGCGCGGTGTCGATGTCGCCTTCGTCGGAGGCCGCCAGCACCTTGTCCTGCAGCGCAAAGTAGGCCTCCGCATCGTCGGACACCTTCTTCATCAAGCCCCGGTCCTGATCGTCAGAGACCAGAGCCTCGTAGTCCTTCAGCCGCTGGCGCAACTCCTGGCGCGCCTTGCCGGCCTCGGCCGCGAGCGCCTTCTTCTCGTTGTCGCCGATGGTCAGCATGTTCTGCTGTTCCAGCCGGCGGCCGCTGGCGCCCAGGCTCTCGACCTGATGAATGATGCGCAGCGACGGCAGCACGTTCTGCGGGTAGTACTCGGCATGCTCGTTAATGGCCGCCGCCAGCAAGGCGCCGACACCGGCCATGGCCAGCGTCAGGCCCAGCACCACCACGAAAGCCACGCCCAGCCGGGCGCCCACACGCAGGTTCTTCAGGAAGTCCACAGCTGTCCCCTCTCGTTATGTCGGGGGACTGTGCCTTTTTCGCTCTACACAGGCAATGCGGGCAGCGCCCGCCGTTGTCAGTTTTCTGACGGTGTATCGGACTCGCTGAGCAGCAGGGCCAGCAGCACCGCCGTGCCCAGCGGCATCAGCACGACGACCGCGATGAACCACGGCACGAACGCGCGGCCCGTGCGCCGCACCAGCTGCAGCATGAACACGCAGTGCATGGCGCCGGCCACCAGCAGGCCCAGGCCCATGACGGCGATCTTGGCCGCCGGCGGGTCCGGCTCGTTGGCGCCGCTGATGAGCTGCCACAGGCACAAGCCCGCCACCAGCAGCGTGATCACCGCGTACTCGACGCCACTCTTGATGTCGCTTCGCATTCAGCTTTCCTCGATCAGTTTTTTCAGCGGCGCCGGCAGCGCGTAGGCGGCGAGTTTCTCGCGGGCGACCCAGTCACCGTCGGGCGCCGCCCCCGGCGATTCGATGCGCAGCGTGTGCAGCACCCAGTCGAAATGCGTCAGCGCATGCTGGATGCGCGGCAACACCTGCGGCTCGGCACCGGCGGGCAGCGCGGCACGGGCGCCGGCCTCGTCGTCGAACATCGGCAGCGTCCACAGCCCCGCCCACACGCCGGTGGCCGGCCGCTGCTGGAGCAAGACCCGGCCCTGATGCTCCACCCACAACCACCAGTTCTCGCGGCGGCCGCGCTTGAGCTTCTTGGTCTTGACGGGAAAGCGCGTCGGGTCGCCCGCCTGCTGCGCGCGGCACAGCGGCTGCACGGGGCAAAGCAGGCAGTCCGGCGAGCGCGCGCTGCAGACGGTCGCACCCAGGTCCATCAGCCCCTGCGTGTAGCGGTCCACGTCGCGCTCGGGCAGCAACGCGGTCGCGTGATCCCAGAGCTTTTTCTCTGCCGCGCTGCTGGCGAGATCGCTCTCGTAGGCGAGCACCCGGGACAGCACGCGCTTGACGTTGCCGTCCAGGATGGCCACGCGCTCGCCGAAGCAGAAGGCCGCGATGGCGGCTGCCGTCGAGCGGCCGATGCCCGGCAGCGTCTGCAGCCCGGCGGCGCTGCGCGGGAACTCGCCCCCATGCAGCTCCGCAACGGCGCGAGCGCAGGCGTGCAGGTTGCGCGCCCGGCTGTAGTAGCCCAGGCCCGCCCACTGGGCCAGCACCTCGTCCAGCGACGCGGCGGCCAGGTCCGTGACGCGGGGCCAGCGCGCCAGGAAGCGCTCGTAATAGCCCAGCACCGTCGTGACCTGCGTCTGCTGCAGCATGACCTCCGACAACCACACACGATAGGGATCGCGCGTGTTCTGCCACGGCAGCGTGTTGCGGCCGTGGCGGCGCTGCCAGGCGACCACCGTCTTGCCGAAATCGGCGATCAACGCTTCTGGCATGACGGGCAGAAGAATGTGGAGCGCTGGCCCTGCACGATGCGGCGGATGGCCGTGCCGCAACGCCGGCAGGGCTCGCCCTCGCGCCCATACACCTGAGCCTGCATCTGGAAGCTGCCGGCCACGCCGTGCGCATCGCGAAAGTCGCGCAGCGTCGTGCCGCCGGCTTCCAGCGCCTGGCCGATCACCTGGCGCACCGCCGCCGCGAGCCGGTCTGCCCGCGGGCGGCTGAGCTTGCCGGCGGGCAGCCGCGGGTCGATGCCCGCCATGAACAGCGACTCGCAGGCGTAGATGTTGCCGGCGCCGACGACGATGTCGCCCGCCAGCAGCGCCTGCTTGATGGCCACGCGCCGGCCGCTGAGCGCCGCGTGCAGATGGGCGCCGTCGAAGCGCTCGTCGAACGGCTCCAGCCCCAGCCCACCCAGCAGCGTCGCCACGGGGTCGGCGTCCAGCGCCTCCGCCCAGACGACGGCGCCGAAGCGCCGCGGGTCGGTCAGCCGCAGCAAGCCACGATCGGTGTGCAGGTCGAAATGGTCATGCGCGCCGGGCGCGGGCGTGGCGTCCAGGAAGGCCAGCGACCCCGACATGCCCAGGTGCATCAGCAGCCCACCGCTGTTCTCCAGCGGAAGCCACAAATATTTACCCCTTCTTTGCACGCTGCCGACCTGGCTGCCGAGCAGAACTTCGGGGTCCACCCCTAACGGCCAACGCAGCGGTTTGCCCAGGCGCAGGCCGGTCACCCGTGCCCCCTGGATGGCGGCCGCAAAGCTGCGGCGTGTGACTTCGACTTCTGGCAACTCGGGCATGGGACGGAAATCATAATCAGCGCCTGCTTCCGGAGTCTCTCGAATGCCGTTGTCCCCTGTCCGTCGCGTCGCCTGGGCCGCCGCCCTGCTGCTGGGCCTGCAAGCCCAGGCCCAGGAAGCCCCCGCCACGCCGATCGCGAATTCGGCGATGGACGCGCCGCTTTTCTACCAACTGCTGATCGGCGAGCTCGAACTCAACAGCGGCCAGCCCGGTGTCGCCTTCCAGGTGCTGCTGGACGCCGCACGCCGCACCGGCGACGAGGAGTTGTTCAAGCGCGTCGTCAACATCGCGCTGCAGGCCCGCGCCGGTGACCAGGCGCTGATGGCCGCGCGTGCCTGGGCCGATGCGGCGCCGAAGTCGGCCGACCCGCAGCAGACCATCGTGCAGTTGCTCGCGTTGCTGAACAAGCCCGCCGAGGTGCCACCGGCGCTGACGGCACTGCTGCGCCTGTCGCCAGCGCCCGAACGCCCCAACCTCATTGCCGCGCTGCCGCGCCTGTTCCAGCGCGCCCCCGACCCCAAGGCCGTGCTCGCCGCGCTCAAGCCGGTGCTGCAGGCCCAGACCGGCCCGCTCAAGCCCGCGGCGCTCTACAGCGAAGCGCGGCTGACCCTTGCCGCCGGCGACAGCGCCCGCGCGCTGACGCTCACACGCGAACTCGACCAGGCCATGCCGGACGGCGACGACGCGATGCAACTCGCGCTGGACCTGCTGCCAACCGAGCCCGACGCCGAAGCCCTCATCACCGCGCGGCTGCAGCAAAAGCCCGACCAGCCCGCGCTGCGCCAGGCCTACGGCCGCTCGCTCATCAAGGCCCAGCGCACCGCCGACGCTCAGCGTGAATTCCAGCAGCTGACACAGACCACGCCCGACAACCCCGCGGCCTGGCTGGCGCTGGGTGCCATCGAGCTGGAGCTCAAGCACCTGCCCGCCGCCGAGGCTGCGCTGCGTGAAAGCCTCAAGCGGCTGGACACGCCCGCCGCTGGCACCGATGCCGAGATCGCCGCGCGCGCCGACGGCCGCCAGAGCGCCTGGCTGCTGCTGTCGCAGGTGGCTGAGCAAGGCGGCGACCTGAAGGCCGCCGAAGCCGCGCTGCAGAAGGTGGAGGGCGACGGGCTGGATCTGCGCTTTCGCCGCGCCACGCTGCTGGCCCGCCAGGGCAAGCTGGCGGAGGGCCGCAAGCTGCTGAAGCCCGCCGCCGACGCCAGCGCGGCGGACGCACGCGCCGCGCTGCTCGCCGAGTCTCAGCTGCTGCGCGACAACCGCGACTTCGCCGGCTCCGCCAGCGTGCTGAAGGGCGCGCTCGAACGCTTCCCCGACGACACCGACCTGCTCTACGAACAGGCCATGATGAGCGAGAAGCTCAGCCGCTTCGACGAGATGGAGGCGCAGCTGCGCAAGGTCGTCGAGCTCAAGCCCAACCACCACCACGCCTACAACGCGCTGGGCTACTCGTTCGCCGATCGGAACGTCCGGCTGCCCGAGGCCAAGGAGCTCATCGAGCGCGCGCTCAAGCTCGCGCCCGGCGAGCCCTTCATCGTCGACAGCCTGGGCTGGGTGGAGTTCCGCCTCGGCCGCCTGCCGGAAGCCACCAAGTTGCTGCGTCAGGCCTACAGCGCCCGTCCCGACGCAGAAATCGCCGCGCACCTGGGCGAAGTGCTGTGGGCCAGCGGCGCACAGGACGAAGCCCGCCGCGTGCTGGCCGAGGCGGCGCAACGCGACCCGACCAACGAAGCCCTGCGCGACACGCTGGCCCGCCTGAAGGTGAAGCCTTGAGGTTGCTGGTCACCGCGAGCCTGCTGCTGGCCCTGGCAGGTTGCGCGCAACTGCAGAAGGCCCCCGCCGTCGCCAGCGACGAAGCCCACCTGAGCGGCCGCATCAGCGTCAGCATCGCGGGCGACATGCACAACCGCGGCACCGGCGGCGCGGCCAGCTTCGAGCTGTACGGCAGCCCCGCGGCAGGCCGGCTGGAGCTGACCTCACCGCTGGGCTCGCTGGTGGCGCGCGCCAGCTGGAGCCCCAGCGTCGTCGCGCTGCAGACACCCGACGGCGAACGGCGCTTCGACGACCTCGACGCGCTGACCCGCGAGATGCTGGGTGAGCCCGTGCCCGTGTCGGCACTGTTCGACTGGCTCAAGGCCCGGCCCTGGCCTGCCGCGCCACATCAGGCGACGGACAAGGGCTTCGAGCAGCTGGGCTGGCGCATCGAGCCGCGCCTGCCCGTGCTCGTCGCCAAGCGGCTTGCCGCCCCCGTCGTGACCCTGCGTGCCAAGCTGGAAGGGAGCGATGAAGGCACTCCATGACCTGGCCGCACCGGCCAAACTGAACCTCTTCCTGCACATCGTCGGCAAGCGGCCGGACGGCTACCACCTGCTGGAGTCGGTGTTCGTGCTCATCGACTGGGCAGACACGCTGCACATCGAGGTGCGCACCGACGGCCGCCTGATACGCCACGACGTGCTCGGTGGCGACCTGCCCGCCGACGACCTCTGCCTGCGCGCCGCGCGTCTGCTGCAGACCGAGACCGGCTGCACGCTCGGCGCCGACATCCACCTCGAGAAACGCCTGCCGGCCGGCGCCGGCATGGGGGGCGGCTCGTCAGACGCCGCCACCACGCTGCTCGCGCTGAACCGGCTCTGGGGCTGCGGCCTGCCGATGAGCCGCCTGCTGGCGCTTGGCCTCAAGCTCGGCGCCGACGTGCCGTTCTTCCTGGGCGGCCGCCCCGCTTTTGTCGAGGGCATCGGCGAGATCCTGCACCCCGTCACGCTGCCACCGCAGCGCTTCGCGGTGCTCAAGGGACCCGGCGGATTGGCCACCAAAGAAATTTTTTCGAGCGAACTGTTGGCAAGGTCCGAAAAGCTGGCTATAGTAGCTGGCTTTCCTGCTTCAGAAATAGCTGCAGAACGAATCGCGAAAGGCATGGGTCGCAACGACCTTCAGCCCGCCGCAGAAGCGATCAGCAGTGATGTGCGAATGGCGCTGGATCTGATGTCGAAGCAATTCGGCAACGCCCGGATGACGGGTTCAGGTGCTGCGGTGTTCTCACTGCTCGAAAATGGAAATGAAGGCAAGGACGACCAGTCCCTGGCGACATTGCTTCAGGCTCTGCCTGAAGGGTGGACAGGTCGAATCTGCCGCAGCTTGGCTCAACACCCGCTCGCGGGCTGGGCTGACTGAAGAAGTTTCAAGGGTTCGGCCGCTCGGCCGGGTCCTGTGTAGGGGAGTCGCCAAGTTGGTTAAGGCATCGGATTTTGATTCCGACATGCGAGGGTTCGAGTCCTTCCTCCCCTGCCAGATTTCTGTATTTCGCTGAACCGGCTCTGCTTCAGCGGGCCACTGACTCAGAGGCTCCCAGTGCTGCTCAATACGGTTCTCTTCACCGGCAACGCGAACCCGGTTCTCTCCCAAGAAATTGCGACCCATCTCGGCCTCGAGCTGGGCAAGGCCGTGGTCGGCCGTTTCTCGGATGGCGAGGTCACCGTCGAGATCCAGCAGAACGTCCGCGCCCGTGACGTCTTCGTCGTGCAGCCCACTTGCGCGCCGACGAACGAGAACCTGATGGAACTGCTCATCATGGTGGATGCACTCAAGCGCGCCAGCGCACGCCGCATCACCGCCGTGATTCCCTATTTCGGCTACGCCCGCCAGGACCGCCGTCCGCGCTCCACCCGCGTGCCCATCTCGGCCAAGGTCGTGGCCAACCTGCTGGAGACCGTGGGCGTCGAGCGCGTGCTGACCATGGACCTGCACGCCGACCAGATCCAGGGCTTCTTCGACATTCCCGTCGACAACATCTACGCGTCGCCGGTGCTGCTGTCGGACCTGAAGAGCCGCAACTACCAGGATCTGGTGGTCGTCTCCCCCGACGTGGGCGGCGTGGTGCGCGCCCGCGCGCTGGCCAAGCAGCTGGGTTGCGACCTGGCCATCATCGACAAGCGCCGCCCGGCCGCCAACGTCTCCGAAGTGATGCACGTCATCGGCGACATCGAAGGCCGCAACTGCGTGATCATGGACGACATGATCGACACCGCCGGCACGCTGGTGAAGGCCGCCGAGGTGCTGAAGGCGCGCGGCGCCAAGAGCGTCTACGCCTACTGCACCCACCCCATCCTGTCGGGCCCGGCCATCGAGCGCATCTCCGGCTCGCAGCTGGACGAGGTCGTCATCACCAACACCATTCCGCTGACCGATGCCGCCAAGGCATGCAAGAACATCCGCCAGCTGTCGGTGGCCTTCCTGTTTGCCGAGACCATCCGCCGCATTTCCGATGGCGAGTCGGTCACGTCCCTCTTCTCCGAGCAGAACAACAACTTCTGATCGGAATTCGCTGCGGCCCCGTCAGGGGCCGTTTTTACTCACGGCGCCTGGTCGCGGGCGCCGTTTCTCTTTTGGAGATAAACCATGAAGTTCGTCGCTTTTGAGCGCAAGCTGCAGGGGACCGGAGCGAGCCGCCGCCTGCGAGTCGCCGGCAAGGTGCCCGGCATTGTTTATGGCGCTGGTGAGCCCGCACTGATCGAACTCGATCACAACGCGCTGTACCACGCCCTGAAGAAGGAAGCCTTCCACAGCTCCCTGCTGGACATGGAGCTGAACGGCACCGTGACGCAGGTCCTGCTGCGTGACTTCCAGATGCACCCCTACAAGCCGCAAGTCAACCACATCGACTTCCAGCGCGTGGACGGCACGACCAAGATCACGAAGAAGGTGCCCCTGCACTTCGTCGGCGAAGAGAACTCCGTGGCCGTCAAGACCGACAAGAACACGGTCAACCACGTCATCACCGAGCTGGAAATCACCTGCCTGGCCCAGCAACTGCCCGAGTTCATCGAGGTGGACCTGTCCGGCCTGACCGCTGGTCACTCGCTGCACGTCAACGACATCAAGATCCCTGCGGGCATCAAGGTCGTCACGCACGGCAAGCCGAACCCTGTCGTCGCGACGCCGGTGGCTCCCGTGGCTGAAGAAATCATCGTCGCCGCCGCTCCGGCCGCCGACGACAAGAAGGGCAAGAAGGGCAAGAAGTAATTCCTGCCTGGCTTCCCGCCAAGACGAAGGGCTCCCGCGAGGGAGCCCTTTTTCGTTGTCTGCCCGGGTTGATGCACGTCGTCATCAGACGACGTTCACCCCCAGTGCGGCAACGAGGCCGGCGGCCTGGTCGACGGAGATGGTGGCGCCCTTGAAGTGCTGCAGAAGGTCGCCCACCTGCAGCGCGCCCAGGCGCGCGCGGCGCAGGTCGGCGCCGGCGAACTTCGCGTGCTTCAGGCTGGCGTTCGAGAGGTCGCACTCGTCGAGAACCGCGTCCGTGAAGTCGCAGCCCGACAGGTCGGCCGACGAGAAGTTCAACCCCTGCAGCTTCTGCTTGCGAAACGACAGGCCGCGCAGGTCCGCGCTGACCAGCAAGGACGCGTGCAGGCTCATGCCCAGTGTTCGCGCCTCGGTGAAGCGCGCGCCGGTCAGCTTGACTTCATTGAACACCACGCCCGCGAGCTTGGCGCGGCACCAGCTGGTGTTGTTCAGATCGCCATGGTCGAAGTGAGCATCGGCGAGGTCGGCGTAGTCGAAGCTCGCGCCCGCACAGCGGCAGCGCTGCCAGCGCGTACCGCCCAGCAGGGCGCGGTCGAGCTGCGTGGCGATGAAGCTGCAGCCGACGAACTCTGCGCCTCGCAGCCCCAGGCGGCTGAGGTCCTCGCCGTCGAACACGCAGCGCTCGAAGCGCAGGCGCGGCGCGGCTTGGGCGAGCAAGGCTTCCAGCGCGTGACGGTCAAGGGATTGATCGGACGTGATCTGCACGTCATCTGAAGCAAGAGGAGGCATGGCCGCACTGGAAACGAGGGAGCGCGACTCTAGTGCCCCGCGTTGCGCCGGCACGCAATGCCCTTGGCGATTCCGAAGGTCTTGCCGGCCCGCATTTGACGGACAGGGCCCTGCTGTGGGCACAGCGCCGGATGCAAAAAGGGCTCCCGAAGGAGCCCTCAGACCGCTGGAAAGTTACGGCCTCAGAAGTTGGCGTGGTCACGCGTGCGCGGTGCGCCGAGATCGGTGACGTAGTTGCCGAACGACGGCCCGGTGGCGCCGGTGGGCACGGCGACGACGAGCACGCCGTTGGTCCACGTGCCACGGGCGACGACCAGGTCGCCGGCCGCCACCGTCGTGGCCTGGCCGCGCATGCGCCAGCCGCGCGGGCTGGCGAAGGTCGCCGGGTCGGCCGACACGCTCAGGCCGTGGACGGCGAAGGTCGTGGGCATCGTCGCGCTGCTGCCGTTCACCGGCGCCGGCGTCGCGTCCACCACGCCCTGCACCGATGCCGCCGTGGAGGCCGGCGCGATCTGCAGTGCCACCGCCGTCAGCTTGCCGGCGTTGTCGGCCGTCGCGTTGACGACCAGGTGCTTGCTCGTGGACGCCTCCAGCACCGTCTGGAAGGTGCTGATGTTGAAGGCCTGGCTGCCCGAGCGCGGGGCCTTGCGGGTGGAGCGGTCGGCCAGGCGCGTGTTGGCGTCGATGTTGATACTCTGGCCCAGCACGGTGACGACGAAGGTGTCGGCCGTGGCGCCAGCCGCGATGGCGGTGAAGTCGCCCTCGATCGACACGGTGCGGCTGACGGCGGCATGCAGCAGCTTGACGGCACTGGCGGTCACGCTGGTGCCGTTGCTGGCCACGGTGCCGGTCACGCGGATGTCGTCGCCGACGACGGGCAGGCTGGCCGACGCCAGGGCCGCACCGTCGATGTTGACGCCGCGCAGCACGAAGCCGGTGCCGCTGGCGCTGGACACCCGACCCTGCAGCTCGATGGTCTCACCGGCGGTCTGCACGGGCAGCTTGCTGCGCAGGGCGGCCGTACCGGCGGCGAAGCTGGTGGCCGGCAGTGCCGGTGCCGTCGCGCCGAACACCGAGACGACCTGGCCCGCGCTGAATGCCGAGGCGCAGGCGGCCGTGCCGCTGTCGCCGCTGCAGGTGGCCTTGCTCAGGTCCACGGTCAGCCCGCCGATGACGAGGCTGCTGGCGCTGACGGACACCACCGAGCCCTCCACCTTGAACGCGGCAGCGCCGCGGCCGGTCGAGGCCGGCACATCGCCGACAGACACCAGCGACGCGACGATGTTGGCCGCGCCGGTGCCGGACGAGAACAGGAAGCCATGCACGGTGACATAGCTGCCGGCGCTGGTGGCGCTCGACGTGGCCGTCAGGTCCGACAAGCCGGCCACGGCCGTGCAGGTGGGCGTGGCGGCTGTCAGGCAGGCGCGCCGGTCGGAGAAGTTGGTGGCCGAGGTGAGCTGCACCGTCTGGCCCATCACGGTCATCGTGCTGGCCGTCGTGTCGGTCGCATCGACATGGCCGCGCGCCAGCGGGTGCAGGCGGATCTCGTCGGCCAGTGGCGCGGACGCGTCCATGGCGGTGGCGGACATGGGCTTCACGTCCACGCTCATGCCGACTTCCAGCATCGATTCGTCGGTGACGACGGCGCCGGTGTCGTTGTCCAGCACCTTGGCATTCTTCGTCGAGAACTCGCGCCCGTTGACGAAGACACTGCCGAAGGCCGTGATCTCGCCGGACGACGCCGACAGCTTGCCCACGCCGGTGCTGGCGGTGGGGGTGGTCGTGGTGGTGGCGGCCGTTCCCGACCCACCACCGCACGATGCAAGCCAGACGCTGGCCAACGATGCGGCCAGCACAGAACCAATTCGTCTCATCTCTTCTGCTCCTCGCAATGGCAGGGCCCCACGGCCCTCGCCTGCGGACCGCAGCTTGAGCTGGTCATGTACCGCGCAGGTATCCGACTTGTGTCCAGCCGCAAGCCCTGCGTGCAGATACATCCACCGGAAGAGACAGCCTCCCGCGCCGAACGGGGTTCCAGCGCAAGGCGCAATTAGGGACTGTTACCTTCCAGGGGCAGGCGCCCCCCTAGGTTTTTAAGCAACACCCCGGCCGCCACGAGCTGGCGGTTGCGTGCGCTGAGCAGGCTGGACTCGGCCGACAGCAGCGCGGTCTGGGCCGTGCCGACGTTCAGGTAGCTGACGGTGCCGGCGCGGTACTGGGCCAGCACGATGTCGAGGTTGCGCTGGGCGGCCTCCAGCGCGTCGCGCTGCAAGGCCAGCGACGCACCGGACTCGGCGAACTCGACGAGGTTGTCCTCGACCTCCTGGAAGGCCGTCAGCACGGCCTGGCGGTAGTTGGCAGTCGCCACATCGGCCGACGCGCGCGCCTGCGCCGACGCCAGCCGGCGCTGCCCGCCGTCGAACAGCGGCTGCGCGACGGCCGCGCCCAGGCTCCACACCAGGTTGGGCGCGGACACGAGCTTGGACCACGACTCGCCCCGGTAGCCGGCGCTGGCCGACAGATCCACGCTGGGGAAAAAGGCCGCATCGGCAATGCCGATCTGCGCATAGGCCGCCACCTGGCGGGCGCGCGCGGCGGCGATGTCAGGCCGCTGGGCCAGCAGGGTCGACGGCAGCAGCGCCGGCACCGGCGGCAGCTCGGGCAGCGCGATACCGGCCGCGAGCTGGAACTGCCCCGGCAGCTTGCCCAGCTGCACCGCGATGGCATGTTCCAGCTGTGCCCGGGTGGCCCGCGAGTCGGCGAGCTGGGACTGCACGCTGCGCAGCTGCGTGCGCGCCTGCAACACATCGCTCTGCGCGACCACGCCGCTGGCGAAACGCGCCTGCGTCAGGTCCAGCACCTTCTGGTTGGTCGCCTCGGTGCGCACGAGCAGCGCCTGCTGGGCCTCGGCCGTGCGCAGCGCGAGATAGTTCTGCGTCAGCGTGGCCTGGGCCGACAGGCGCAGCGCGGCGAGGTCGGCCTGGCTGGCCTGGTAGCTGGCACCGGCCGCCTTGACGCCCTCGGCCAGCCGGCCCCACAGGTCGACTTCCCAGGCGGCGTTGGCGGTCAGCGAGTTGCTGTTCGAGACGCTGCGCTGGCCATTGCTATTCTCGGCCGTGGCGGACCGCGTCGTGCCGGCGCCCAGCGACAGCGTCGGGAAGATGGCCGAACGGCTGGCCTGTAGCACTGCGCGCGCCGACTGCGCCTGGGCCAGCGACGCGGCGAGGTTCTGGTTGCCGACGATGAGGTCGGCCTGCAGACCGTCCAGCACGGGGTCGTGGAACAGCGTCCACCAGGCTTCGGGCACGGCGGCGTCGGGCGCCACGCGTTGCCACTGCGTCGAGCCCTGGAAGGCGGCCGGCGGTGGGCTGTCGGCGGGCGGGCGCTGCGAGGTCACGGCACAGCCGGCCAGCAGCAGGGCCAGCATTAACGGCGTGAGGGCGGTCTTGGGCATGAGCATCAGGTCGTGGCCGGAACGGCGGAGGCGTGGAGCTGCCCGGCGGTGCGCTTCTTGCGGCTGAGCCGGTCCATGCAGCAGAACACGACGGGCGTGGTGTAGAGGGTCAGCAGCTGGCTCAGCAGCAGGCCGCCGACGATGGAAATGCCCAGCGGCACGCGCAGCTCGGCACCTTCACCGTGGCCCAGCGCCAGCGGCACGGCGCCGAAGACCGCCGCCACCGTCGTCATCAGGATGGACCGCAGCCGCAGCAGTGCGGCGCGGTAGATGGCCGCGCCGGGCGACAGGCGCCGGCCGCGCGCGGCGGCCCCGTCCTGGGCCGAGATGGCGAAGTCCAGCATCATGATGGCGTTCTTCTTGACGATGCCGATCAGCAGGATCACGCCGATCAGCGCAATGATCGTGAACTCGGTCTTGAACAGCATCAGCGCCAACAGCGCGCCCACACCGGCGGACGGCAGCGTCGACAGGATGGTGATCGGGTGGATCAGGCTCTCGTAGAGCATGCCCAGCACGAGGTAGATCGTCACGATGGCCGCGAGGATGAGCAGCGGCTGGGACTTGAGCGACGCCTGGAAGGCCTGCGCCGTGCCCTGGAAGCTGCCGCGCACCGACACCGGCGCGCCGCTGCGGGCGACGGCGTCGTTGATCGCGGCCACTGCGTCGGACATCGCCACGCCCTCCGCCAGGTTGAAGCTGATCGTGCTGGCCGGCGTGCCGCTCTGGTGGTTGACTGCCAGCGGCGTGCTGGTGGTGGCCACGCGCGCGATGCTGGACAGCGGCACCTGCTGGCCGCCGCTGTTCGTCAGCATCAGCCGGTCCAGCGTCTGCGGGCTCTGCAGCCACTCGGGCGCCAGCTCCATGACGACGCGGTACTGGTTCAGCGGGTTGTAGATCACGCCCACCTGGCGCTGGCCGAAGGCGTCGTTGAGCGTGCTGTCCAGCCCGTTCATCGTCAGGCCCAGCCGCGCCAGCGCGTCGCGGTCGACGATGAGCGAGGTCTGCGAGCCCTTGTCCTGCTGGTCGGTGTTGACGTCGGTGATCTCGGGCACCTCGGTCAGCGCGCGGCGGATCTTCGGCTCCCAGGTGCGCAGGTCTTCCAGGTCGTCGGCCTGCAGCGTGTACTGATACGACGCGTTGGACTGCCGGCCACCGATGCGGATGTCCTGCACCGGCGCGAGGAACATGTTGGCGCCCGGCACGCGCGCCAGCTTGCCGCGCAGCCGGTTGATGACGGCGTCCACGCTTTCCTTGCGCTCGTCCTGCGGCTTCAGGCTGATGAACATGTTGGCGCTGTTGCGCTGACCACCGCCGGTGAAGCCGGTCACGTGGGCCACGGCGGGGTCGGCGCGGACGATGTCGTGGAAGACCCGCAACTTGCCTTGCATGGACTGGAAGCTGCTGGCCTGATCGGCCTGCACGCCGCCCATCATCAGGCCGGTGTCCTGCTGCGGGAAGAAGCCCTTCTGGATGGTCATGTAGAGGTGGACGTTCAACGCCACGACGCCCGCCAGCGCCAGCAGCGCCAGCGGCTGGTGGCGCAGCGTCCAGCGCAGCGTGCGCCGGTAGCCGCGCATCAGCGCGCGCTGCACGCCGGCCAGCCGCCCACCGAGGCCGGCGGCCCCGCGCTCGGCCTCGCGCGGCTTGAGCAGCGTGGCGGCCATCATCGGCGTGGTCGTCAGCGACACCACCATGGACACCAGGATGGCCACCGACAGCACCACGGCGAACTCGCGGAACAGCCGGCCGACGATGCCGCCCATCGCCAGGATGGGAATGAAGACGGCGATCAGGCTCAGCGAGATGGAGACGACCGTGAAGCCGATCTCCCGCGCGCCCTTGAGCGCCGCCTGCAGCGGCGTCTCGCCGCGTTCGATGTGGCGGGAGATGTTCTCCAGCACGACGATGGCGTCGTCCACGACGAAGCCGGTGGCCACGGTCATGGCCATCAACGACAGGTTGTCGACGCTGTAGCCCAGCAGGTACATGACGCCGGCCGTGCCCGCCAGCGACACCGGCACCGCCACCGCCGGCAGCAGCGCGGCACGCAGGCGGCGCAGGAAGACGAACACCACGACGATGACCAGGCCGAACGAGATCGCCAGCGTGCGCTGCACCTCGGTGATGCTGCCGCGGATGGTGGACGTGCGGTCCATGACGACGTTGACGTCGATGGCCGGCGAGATCGATGCGCGCAGTTGCGGCAGCAGCGCGCGCACCGTGTCGACCGTCTTGATGATGTTGGCGCCCGGCGCCTTGCTCAGGATCAGCATGACGGCGGACTTGCCGTCGGCCAGGCCGTCGTTGCGCAGGTCCTGCACGCTGTCTTCCAGCGTCGCCACGTCACGCAGATGCACGGCGGCGCCGCTCTTGTAGCTCAGCACCAGCGGCGCGTAATCGCGGGCCAGGCGGGCCTGGTCGTTGGCGGCGATCTGCCAGTGGCGCTCGTCGGTCTCCAGCAAGCCCTTGGGCCGGTTGGCGTTGGTCGCGACGACGGCCGCCCTCACCTGCTCCAGCGAGATGCCCTGCGAGGCCAGCTTGTTCGGGTCCAGCTCGATGCGCACGGCCGGCAGCGCGCCGCCGCCCACCGTCACCTGGCCGACGCCGTCCACCTGCGCCAGCCGCTGCGCCAGCACCGTGCTGGCGGCGTCGTACATCTGGCCGCGCGTCAGCGTGTCGGACGTCAGCGACACGATCATGATGGGCGCATCGGCCGGGTTGACCTTGCGATAGGTCGGGTTGCTAGGCATGCCGCTGGGCAGCAGCGAGCGCGACGCATTGATGCCGGCCTGCACGTCGCGAGCCGCGCTGTCGATGTCGCGCCCCATGTCGAACTGCAGCGTGATGCGCGTGCTGCCCAGCGACGACGACGACGTGATCTCGGTCACGCCGGCAATGCTGCCCAGCGTGCGCTCCAGCGGCGTGGCCACCGTGGCGGCCATGGTGTCGGGGCTGGCGCCGGGCAGCGATGCACTGACCGAGATGGTCGGGAATTCCACCTGTGGCAGCGGCGCGATGGGCAGCAGCAGGTAGGCAATCGCCCCGGCCAGCGCGATGCCGCAGGTGATCAGCGCCGTGCCGATGGGCCGCTCGATGAAGATGCGCGACAGGTTCATGCAGCCTCCTGCCGGGCCGCCCCAAAGGAGGCTGAGCCCCCTCGGGGGGCAGCGAGCAACGCGAGCGTGGGGGCCGTCATGCCGGCGCCCCTTCAGGCTTGCCGCGGCGCAGCCGCGCGGCCAGCGCCGCAAAACCCAGGTAGATGACCGGCGTCGTGAACAGCGTGAGCAGCTGGCTGACGATGAGCCCGCCCACCATCACCACGCCCAGCGGATGGCGCAGCTCGCTGCCCACACCGGTGCCCAGCATCAGCGGCAGCGCGCCCAGCAGCGCGGCCATCGTCGTCATCAGGATGGGCCGAAAGCGCAGCAGGCAAGCTTCGTGGATGGCCTCGCGCGGCGACTTGCCGTGGTCACGCTCGGCCTCCAAGGCGAAGTCGATCATCATGATCGCGTTCTTCTTGACGATGCCGATCAGCAGCACGATGCCGATGATGGCGATGATGTCGAGGTCGAGCCGGAAGGCCAGCAGCGCCAGCAGCGCGCCCAGCCCGGCCGACGGCAGCGTCGACAGGATGGTCAGCGGGTGGATGGTGCTCTCGTAGAGCACGCCCAGCACGATGTACATCGTCACGATGGCCGCGAGGATGAGCAGCAGCGTGCTCGTCAACGAAGCCTGGAAGGCCAGCGCGGCGCCCTCGAAGCGCGTCTCCACACTCAGCGGCAGTTGCAGCGCATCGACCTCCGTGCGGATGGCCTTGACCGCGTCGCCGAGCGAAGCGCCCGGTGCGAGGTTGAACGACACGGTGGACGACGGGAACTGCGCCACGTGGTTGACGGCCAACGGCGCCAGCCGCTCGCTGAAGCGCGCCACCGAACTCAGCGGCACCTGCACGCCGCCGGTGCCCGGCACATACAGCCGCCGCAGCGCATCCAGGCCCTCGCGGTCGCGCGGCGCCACCTCCAGCACGACGCGGTACTGGTTGCTCTGCGTGAAGATGGTGGAGATCAGCCGCTGCCCGTAGGCGCTGTAGAGCGCGCTGTCGATGGTCGACACGCTGACGCCCAGCCGCCCGGCCGCGTCGCGGTCGATGTCGACATAGGCCTGCAGCCCCTGGTCCTGCTGGTCGCTGGCGACGTCGGCGATCTGCTTGAGCTCACGCAGGCGCTGCAGAACCGCCGTCGTCGCGCGAGCGAGTTCAGCCGAGTCCGGCGAGCTGAGCGTGAACTGGTATTGCGTCTTGGCGATGCGGTCCTCGATGGTCAGGTCCTGCACCGGCTGCAGGAACAGCGAGATGCCTGCTTCGCCGGCGGCCTCGTCGGCGATGCGGCGCGCCACCTCGGTGGCGCTGGCGCCGCGCGTCTCCTTGGGCTTGAGCGTGATCTGCAGCCGGCCCTGGTTCAGCGTCGTATTGCCGCCGTCCACGCCGATGAAGGACGACACGCTGTCCACCGCCGGGTCCTGCAGCACGCGTTCGGCGATGCGCTGCTGGTGCTGGGCCATGGCCGCGAAGGATGTGGACTGCGCGGCCTCGGTGATGCCCTGGATCTGCCCCGTGTCCTGCACCGGGAAGAAGCCCTTGGGCACGAGCAGGTAGAGCACGCCGGTCAAGCCGAGCGTCGCGGTGAAGACGACCAGCGTCGCGGCCTGACGGTCCAGCACCCAGGTCAGCATGCGGTCATAGCCGGCGACGATGTCGTCGAAGGCCTTGCCCACCAGGCGCCACAGGCGGCCGTGGTCTTCGTCATGCTCGTGCTTCAGCAGCCGCGCGCACATCATGGGCGTCAACGTCAGCGACACGAAGGCCGAGATCAGGATGGACACGGCCAGCGTGATCGCGAACTCGTGGAACAGCCGGCCGACGACATCGCCCATGAACAGCAGCGGGATCAGCACGGCGATCAGCGAGACCGTCAACGAGATGATGGTGAACCCGATCTGCTTGGAGCCGGTCAGCGCCGCGGCGTAGGCCGACACGCTCTCGCCGCCCTCCTCCATGTGCCGCGCGATGTTCTCGATCATGACGATGGCGTCGTCGACGACGAAGCCCGTGGAGATGACCAACGCCATCAGCGTCAGGTTGTTGATCGAGAACCCCGCCATGTACATGACGCCGAAGGTGCCGACCAGTGACACCGGCACCGCGACGGCCGGGATGATGGTGGCCGGCAGGCTGCGCAGGAACACGAAGATGACGCCGATGACCAACACGATGGCAAACAGCAGTTCGTGCTGCACGTCGGTGACCGAGGCCCGGATCGTGTTCGTGCGGTCGGACAGCAGCTGCACGTCGAGCGACGCCGGCAGGCTGGCCTGCAGCTGCGGCAGCACGGCGCGCACGCGGTCCACCGTCTCGATGACGTTGGCGCCCGGCTGGCGCTGCACGTTCAGGATCACGGCCGACACCGACGGCTTGCCCGCCTGCCCGGCCCAGGCCGCCAGGCGCAGGTTCTCGGCGTCGTCCACCAGCACCGCCACATCCTTCAGGCGCACGGCGTTGCCGTTCTTGTAGGCGATGACGAGGTTGGCGTATTCGCTGGCGCTCTTCAGCTGGTCGTTGGCGTCCAGCGTGGAGGCCCGCAGCGGCCCGTCGAAACTGCCCTTGGACTGGTTGACGTTGGCCGCCGAGATGGCCGTGCGCACGTCGTCGATGGACAGGCCCAGCGTGGCCAGCGCGCCGGGGTCGGCCTGGATGCGCACGGCCGGGCGGCGCCCGCCCGCGATGGCGACGAGGCCCACGCCCGGCACCTGCGAGATCTTCTGCGCAAGGCGGTTCTCGACGAGGTCGTGCACGCGCGTGATCGGCAGCGTGGACGAGCTGACCGCGATGGTCAGCACCGGCGCGTCGGCCGGGTTGACCTTGCTGTAGACCGGCGGCATGGGCAGGTCGCTGGGCAGCAGGTTGCTGCCGGCGTTGATGGCGGCCTGCACCTCCTGCTCGGCCACGTCCAGCTGCACGGCGAGGTCGAAGCGCAGCGTGATGACCGACGCCCCGCCCGAGCTGCTGGACGACATCTGCGCCAGGCCCGGCATCTGGCCGAACTGCCGCTCCAGCGGCGCGGTGACGGAGGACGTCATCACGTCCGGGCTGGCGCCGGGGTAGAGCGTCGTGACCTGGATGGTCGGGTAGTCCACCTCGGGCAGCGCCGACACGGGCAGCAGCCGGTAGGCCAGCGCGCCGGCCAGCACGATGGCCAGCATCAGCAGCGACGTGGCCACCGGCCGCGCGATGAAGAGGCGTGACGGGTTCATCGCCCCGGCCTCACTGCGCGGTGCCGGAGGCCGGCGCCGACGCGGCTTGCGGGCGGTTGCGGCCGCGCTCGCGCCCGCCGGCCGCCGAGGCGCCGGCGGCCGGCGCCTGGATGACCTCGGCCTTGCCGCCGTCGCGCAGGCGGTCGGCGCCATCGGTGACGACCTGGTCCCCCGGCTTCAGCTCACCCTGCACCGCCGTCGCCTCGCCGTCGGTCGCGAGAACCTGCACCTTGCGCAGCGCCACCGTGCCATCGGCCACGACATAGACATAGGTGCCCGGCGCGCCGCGCTGCACGGCTGCGGTCGGCACGACCAGCACGCCCTTGAGCGTGTCCAGCTGCAGCCGCACGTTGACAAATTGGTTGGGGAACAGGCTGCCGTCCTTGTTGTCGAACAGCGCCTTGACCTTGATGGTGCCGGTGGTCGCGTCGATGGCGTTGTCGGTGCTGGCCACGTGGCCTTCGCCGAGCTTCACGCGGCGCTCGCGGTCCCAGGCCTGCACCGGCAGCGGCTGCTTGTCACCGAGCTGCTGGCGGATGCGCGCCAGCCGCGCGTCCGGCACGGCGAAGACCACCGCCGCCGGCTGCGTCTGGGCGATGCTGAGGAGGCCGTTGGTGTCGCTGGGCGTCACGTTGTTGCCGAGGTCGGCCTGCTTCAGGCCGGCCTGCCCCGAAATCGGCGCGGTCACGCGCGTGTACGACAGCTGCAGCTTGGCGTTGTCCAGCGTGGCCTGGTCGGACAGCACGGTGGCCTCCAGCTGCCGCACCAGGGCCAGTTGCGTATCGAGCTGCTGGCGTGGCGCGGCCTCCTGCGCGACGAGGTCTTTATAGCGGGCCAGGTCGGCGCGGGCGTTCTCGAGCTGCGCCTTGTCGCGCGCCAGCGCCGCCTGCGCCTGATCGCGCGCGATCTCGTAGCTGCGCGGGTCGATGAGCGCGAGCAGCTGGCCGGCCTTCACCGGCTCGCCTTCCTTGAAGTAGATCGCCTTCAGCTCGCCGCTGACCTTGGCGCGCACGACGGCGGTGTTCGCCGACGCGATGCTCCCGATGGCCTCCACGGCCACCGGCAGGTCACGGCGCTGCACTGCGGCCACCGACACCGGTTGCGTGCCGCTGCGGCCGAAGCGGCCCGCACCGCCGGCACCGGCCGCACGCCCGGCCCCGGCGGCGGCCGATGCAGCACCGGCCGGGCCGCCCGCCACGCCGGCGTCCCGGCTCTTCCACCACCACGCGGCCAGTGCGACGGCCGCAACACCCATGACGATCAGCACCCCCGTCCGGACCTTGCCGGCCGACCTGCTGCGTTGGCATTCGTTGTTCTGCATTCGGGTCTACTCCTGAAGCGCGCAGTGTCCGGGGCGAATGTAGCTGGCGCGTTGCTGGGCCCAAGACCGGCCCGCGAATGGGTGATGCGCTAGGCACCGGGCCCGGCCACGGATCACGCGACACCGCCGGACTGGCCCTACGATGCCCGCATGATCAAGCTCATGGTGGGCCTGGGCAATCCAGGTGCCGAATACGAAGACACGCGGCATAACGCAGGGTTCTGGTGGATCGACGGACTGGCGCGCGGCCTCAAGGCCAGCCTCGCACCGGACAAGGCCTATCACGGCCTGGTGGCACGCGTGAACAACGCGCCCGGGGCCAGCGGCCCGATCTGGCTGCTGCAGCCCATGACCTACATGAACCTGTCCGGCAAGTCGGTCGCGGCGCTCGCGCGCTTCTTCAAGATCGCGCCGGAGGAGATCCTGGCCATCCACGACGAGCTGGACCTGCCGCCCGGCGAGATGAAGTTCAAGAAGGGCGGCGGCAACGGCGGCCACAACGGCCTCAAGGACATGCAGGCCCAGCTGGGCAGCGGCGACTTCTGGCGGCTGCGGCTGGGCATCGGCCACCCGGGCCACAAGGCCGAGGTGGCCGGCTATGTGCTGCGCAAGCCGCCGCTGGCCGAACGCCAGGCAGTGGAGGACTGCATCGAGAAGAGCTACGGCGCCGTCGAGCTGATGCTGCGCGGCGAGATGGACAAGGCGCTGGCCAAGATTCACGCGAAACCGCCCCGGCCCAAGCCCCCCATGCCCGCCCCGCCGACGGACACTGCGGCCTCATGAAACCGCTGCTCGCCGCCCTCGCGCTCACCCTCGCCGTCATGGCGCAGGCCCAGGCCCAGACCCAGGTGCGGCAAGCCCATGTCTACCGCTGCGGCCCCGAGGGCCGCGACCTGCGCGACTCGCCCTGCCAGGGCGCCGCCGCCGCCAGTGCCGTGGCCTACGACGAGCCGAGCGCGGCCGACAGCAAGGCCGCGCGCGAACGCCACCTCGCCGACGCGAAGCAGGCCGCGGCGCTGGCCGCCGCCCGCCGCGCCAGCGAGGCCGAGGCGCGCCGCCAGCGCGCCCAGCACATCGGGCTGCAAAGCCAGGCCGCCCCCGCCCAGGCGGCCAGCGCGCCGCCGGTCACACAGATCAAGCCGCCGAAGACGGCCAAGCCCGTCAAACCCAGCAAGCCCGCGCCCGGGGCCAGCAAGCCCACTCGATAGAATGCGCCTTGTTGGTGCTCGCGCCCGCTTTCACGGCGGCTGCAGTTCAACGGGAATCAGGAGGGCAAGCGGCCACGCCGTGAACCTAACCTGAGCTGTCCCCGCAACGGTAAGTGGACGAGGCCGCCGCGCCTCTCCGTTCGACTCGCAAAGCCACTGGTGCACCGCACCGGGAAGGCGTCGAACGGTGCGCCACCAGCCCGGATACCGGCCAACGAGGGGGCTTCTGCGGAAGCCGTTTTTCATCCTTGCTGCGGGGGTCAGCACGGCTGATTGGTCGTTTGCGCTTTCTCATGTCCCAATTTTTCTTCGCGGCCCGTCGGCCGCTGCTCGCTCTGTCCGCGCTGGCCCTGGCTGCGTCCGCGCACGCCCAGACCCCGACCAAGCTCGACACCGTCGTCACGACCGCCACCCGCACGCCGCAAAAGCTGTCCGACGTGCTGGCCGACATGACGGTGCTGACACGCGACGACATCGAGCGCCAGGCCTTCGGCTCGCTGGCCGATCTGCTGCGCCGCCAGGTGGGCTTCGAGATGATCCGCAACGGCGGCGCCGGCGCCAACACCAGCCTGTTCGTGCGCGGCGCTGACACCCGCCACACGGCCGTGCTCATCGACGGCGTGCGCGTGGACTCGCAGGCCAGCAGCGGCGTGTCGTGGAACGCCATCCCGCTGGCGCAGATCGAACGCGTCGAGATCGTGCGCGGCCCGGCCAGCGCGCTGTACGGCTCCGACGCCATCGGCGGCGTCGTGCAGATCTTCACCCGCAAGGGCGACGCCAAGCCGGTCGTCGACGTCGGCGTGGGCGGCGGCAACCGCGGCCTGGCCAAGGCGGACGTCAGCGTCAGGGGCCGCACCGGCATCGTCGACTACGCGCTGTCCGGCGCACGCGAAAGCAGCAACGGCTTCAACGCCCGGCCTGCCGCCGCCACCGCCACCTTCACGCCCGACGACGACGGCTACAGCAGCCGCAACGCCAGCCTGCGCCTTGGCGTGCAACTGGCGGCCGAACACCGCGTGGAAGTCAGCGCGCTGACCAGCCATGTCGACGCCGAGTACGACTCCAGCGCAACCGCCAAGACCAACGACCGCACGATCTCCGACACCCGCGCCAACCGCCTGGCCTGGGCCGCGCAGTGGAGCGACGCGTTGCGCAGCGAACTGAGCGTGGGCGAATCGACCGAGCGTTACGAGACCCAGCCCAGCCCCTACGTCACGAAGACGCGCGTGCGCACCTACGGCTTCAACACCAGCTTGAACCTGGGCACGATCGGCACGCTGCAAGGCCTGCTGGAACGCCGCGAGGACCAGCTCGACAACAGCGGCCTGGTCTCTGCCGCGCAGCCCGGCCACGGCGAACGCCACCAGGACGCCTTCGGCGCCGGCTGGGCCTGGGCCAACGGCCCGCTGTCGCTGCAGCTCAACGCCCGCCATGACCGCGACAGCGAGTTCGGCGGCACCAGCACCGGCTCGGTGGCCGGCGGCTACAAGCTGGGCGGCGCCTGGCGCCTGCAGGCCTCGGCGGGCACCTCCTTCCGCGCGCCGTCGCTGTACCAGCGCTTCTCCGACAGCGGCAAGGCATCGCTGCGCCCCGAGAAGGGTCGCAACGCCGAGCTGGGCCTGCACTACGCATCGGGCAACGACGAGTTCAGCATCACCGCCTACCGCAACCTGGTGCGCGACCTCATCGTCTACGTGTCCAAGCCCACCCCCGTGGCCGGCCCCTGCCCCAGCCTCTACGGCTGCTACGACAACGTCAGCGAAGGCCGGCTGCAGGGCCTGAGCCTGCGCGGCGCCACGGCACTGGGCGCGGTGCGCCTGTCCGGCACGCTGGACCTGCAGGCGCCCAAGGACAGCGACAAGGCGTCCGCCAACTACGGCAAGCTGCTGGCGCGCCGCGCCAAGGCGCATGGCACCGTGCGCGCCGAGACCGACATCGGCGCCTGGACGCTGGGCGGCCAGGTGCTCGCCAGCAGCAAGCGCACCGACAACCTGAGCACCGGCTACCAGCTGGGCGGCTACGCGACGATGGACCTGGACGCCCAGTACACGCTGTCGCGCCAGGTGGGCCTGCAGTTCAAGGTGGACAACGCGTTCGACCGCAAGTACGAGACCGCGCGCACCTACGCCGTCTCGCCGCGTCAGGTCTTCATCGGCCTGCGCTTCACGCCGCAACTCTGAGGACGCTTCGTGGCCGCCCACCATCTCATCGTCGGCGGCCAGCGCAGCGGCAAGTCGCGCCACGCCGAGCGCCTGGCGCAGGCCTGGCAGCGCGCCGAGGCCGGCCACACGGTCACCATCGTGGCCACGGCGCTGGCCTTCGACGCGGAGATGCAGGCGCGCATAGACAAGCACCGCGCCGACCGTCCGGCCAGCTTCGCCACCGTCGAGGCACCGCTGGCACTGACGGCAGCCCTGCGCGAAGCCGCCGCGCCCGGCCGGCTGCTGCTGGTGGACTGCCTGACGCTGTGGCTGACCAACTGGCTGATGCCGATGGACGACGCGCCCGACCTGCCCGGCTGGGCCGCCGAACGCCAGGCGTTGCTGGACGCGCTGCCCACGCTGCCGTCGCCGGTGGTGTTCGTGTCCAACGAGGTGGGCTGGGGCGTGAGCCCGATGTCGCGCGAAGCGCGCTTCTACGTGGACGAACTGGGCCGGCTCAACCAGGCCGTGGCCCGGCGCAGCCAGAACCTGACGCTGATGGTGGCCGGGCAGGCCTGGACGCGCGCGGTCGAGAAGGACGAGGAATGACGATGACACGACGACTGCTGGCGGCGCCGCTGCTGGCACTGGCCGCGCTGGCCCAGGCCGCGCCGATCACGTTGAAGGACGACCGCGGCGCCACCGTCACGCTGCCCGGCGTGCCGCAACGCATCGTCAGCCTGCTGCCGTCGCTCACCGAGACCGTCTGCGAGCTGGGCGACTGCGCCAAGCTGGTGGGCGTGGATCGCTTCTCCAACTTTCCCGAGCGGGCCCAGAAGCTGCCCAAGCTGGGCGGGCTGGAAGACACCGCCGTCGAAGCCCTGGCCGCGTTGAAGCCCGACGTCGTGCTGCTGGGCGTGTCCGCGCGCATCGTCGATCGCCTCGAAAGCCTCGGCATCAAGGTCATCGCGCTGGAGCCCAAGCGCATGACCGATGTGCAGCGCGTGATCGGCACGGTGGGCCAGGTGCTGGAGCGCCCCGACGAGGCGCGCCGGCTCTGGAACCGCATCGACGGCCACATTGCGCAAAGCGCCGCCACGCTGCCGGCCGCAGCGCGCGGGCTGACGGTCTATTACGAGGTCGACTCGGCCCCGTACGCGGCCGGCGCCGCCTCTTTCATGGGCGAAATCCTGACCCGCCTCGGCGCCCGCAACATCGTGCCGCCGGAGCTGGGCCCCTTCCCCAAGCTCAACCCCGAATTCATCGTTCGAGCGGACCCGCAGGTCATCATGGTCGGCCAGCGCAGCGCACCCGGCCTGCCGCAGCGGCCCGGCTGGGCCGGCCTGCAGGCGGTCAAGAACCAGCGCCTGTGCGTGTGGGTGCCGGCCGAGTCGGACGTGCTGGTGCGCCCCGGCCCGCGCATGTCGGAGGCGGCCGCGCTGATGGCGCGCTGCCTGCGCCAGGCCGCCGCCGGCCCCGTGCCGCTGCCCACCGCCGCATTCACCGCCCCGCCCGGGGGCATGCGTTGAACGTCGGCACGCGTGGCCGCGCTGCGCTGCTGCTGGCCGCCACGGCGGGGCTTTTCGCGCTCGGGCTGAGTATCGGCAGCACCGGCTGGAGCCCGCTGACGGCGGCCGACGACAGCCTGCGCCAGCTCCTGTGGGACATCCGTGCGCCGCGCACGCTGGGCGCCTGGCTGGCCGGTGCGCTGCTGGCGCTAGCCGGCGCCATCGGCCAGGGGCTGTTCCGCAATCCGCTGGCCGACCCCTATCTGCTGGGCAGCTCCGCCGGCGCCAGCCTGGGGCTGGCCGTGATGCTGTTCTTCGTGGGCATCTCGCCCGCGAGCACCATGCTGGCGCTGCGTGTGGGCATGACCGGCTCCGCCTTCATCGGCTCGGTGGCCGCCGTGCTGCTGACGCTGACGCTGGCCCGCGGCGTCGAGCAGACGCTGCGCCTGCTGCTCGCCGGCGTCATCGTCGGCGTGGTGCTGGGCTCCGGCACGGCGCTGCTGACCCTGATCAACCTCGACGTGATGCGCACCATGCAGTCCTTCATGCTCGGCAGCACCGGCTTCCTGGGCTGGACCTCGGTGCTGGTGCTGTTCGCGGCGCTGGCACTGGCCGGCCCCATGGCGCTGGGCTGCAGCCGCGGGCTGGACGCGCTGAGCCTGGGCGAGGCCACCGCCCGCACGCTGGGCGTGCGGCTGACACTGCTGCGGCTGCTGCTGATCGCCGCCATGTCGCTCAGCACGGCCGCTGCGGTGGCTCAATGCGGCCTGGTGGCCTTCGTCGGCCTGGTCGCACCGCACCTAGTGCGCAGCTGGGGCAGCGTCACGCACGGCGCGCTGCTGCTGCTGGCGCCGCTGACCGGCGGCACGCTGCTGCTGGCGGCCGACATCGCCGCGCGCTGGGTCATCGCGCCGCAGGAGCTGCCGGTGGGCACCATCACCGCGCTGCTCGGCGGCAGCTATCTGCTGTGGCTGATGCACCGGCGCGGCCTGCCCCTCGGGGGTCGGCGATGAACGCGCCGGCACGCCTGGCCCTGGCGCTCAACGGCCTCGCCCTCGACGGCCGGCCCGTGCTGCAGCCGCTGCAGTTCGCACCCGAGCCCGGCCGCTGGACGGCGATCGTGGGGCCCAACGGCGCCGGCAAGTCGACGCTGCTGCGCGCCCTCACCGGCCTGCTGCCGTTCGACGGCCAGCTGACGCTGGACGACCGCCCGTGGCCGGCCTGGCCGGCGCGCGAACGCGCGCGTGCGGTGGCCTGGCTGGGCCAGAACGAGGGCGACGCGGACGAGCTGTCGGCCGAGGACGTCGTCATGCTCGGGCGGCTGCCGCACCAGGCGTGGCTCGCACCGCCCACGGCGCAGGACCACGCCGCCGTGCAGCAGGCCATGGCGCAGACACAGAGCTGGGACTGGCGCGGCCGGCGGCTGGCCCAGCTGTCGGGCGGCGAACGCCAGCGCGTGCTGCTGGCGCGGGCGCTCGCCGTCCAGGCCCGCGTGCTGCTGATGGACGAGCCGCTGGCCCACCTCGACCCGCCGCACCAGAGCGACTGGGTGCGCATCGCGCAGGCCCAGGCCCGCGCCGGCGTCGCCGTCGTCAGCGTGCTGCATGAACTCAACATCGCCCTGCAGGCCGATTGCCTGCTCGTCATGGACCAGGGCCGCATCGTGCACAGCGGCGCGCCCGGCGACGCCGCCACCCACGCGGCGCTGCAACAGGTCTTCCAACACCGCCTGCTCATCCTGCAGGCCCAAGCGCGCTGGATCGCGCTGAACGCATGAGTACCACGCCCGCCCTCTTCATCAGCGCCCCCTCCTCCGGCTCGGGCAAGACCAGCGTCACCGCCGCCATCGCGCGCTCGCATGCCCGGCGCGGCGAGCGTGTGCGCGTGTTCAAGACCGGCCCCGACTTCCTCGACCCCAGCATCCTCGAACGCGCCAGCGGCCATCCCGTCTACCAGCTGGATCTCTTCATGGGCGGCTTCACGCACTGCCAGGCGTTGCTGGCCAGCGCCGCCCGCGAGGCCGACCTCATCCTCGTCGAGGGCGTCATGGGCCTGTTCGACGGCGACCCGAGCAGCGCCGACCTGGCGGCCACCTTCGGCCTGCCGGTGGTCTGCGTCATCGATGCCTCGTCCATGGCTCAGACCTTCGCGGCGCTGGCCACCGGGCTGGCGGGGTTCCGGCGCGACCTGCGCCACCTCGGCGTCATCGCCAACCGCGTGGGCAGCGCCGCGCACGCCCGCATGGTGGGCGAAGGCCTGCCCGACGAGCTGCCGCTGATCGCCGCGCTGCCCCGCGAGCCGCGCCTCACGCTGCCGGAGCGGCACCTGGGCCTGGTGCAGGCGATCGAGCAGCCCGGGCTGGATGCGCTGCTCGACGCCTGGGCCGATGCCTGGGACGCCGCGCTGCGCCCAGGCCTGACGCTGCGGCCCCATCCCATCGAGGACGTGGCTGAAGAGGCGCCGCGGCCGCTGCTCGCCGGCCGGCGCATCGCCATCGCGCGCGACGCGGCCTTCGGCTTCATCTACCCCGCCAACATCGACCTGCTGCGCGCCATGGGCGCCGAGCTGGCGTTCTTCTCGCCGCTGCGTCACGAGCCACTGCCCGACTGCGACGCGCTGTGGCTGCCGGGTGGCTACCCCGAGCTCTACGCTGACAAGCTCGGCGCCCACCCGACGCTGGCCGCCGCGCTGGCCGCGCACGTGGCGGCGGGCAAGCCGCTGCTGGCCGAATGCGGCGGCATGCTGGCCTTGCTGGACGAGCTGGTCGACGTGGCCGGCGACCGCCACCGCATGGCCGGCCTGCTGCCCGGCCGCGCCCATGTGCGGCACCGCCTGGCCGCGCTGGGCCTGCAGGCCATCGACTGGCCCGAGGGCCCGCTGCGCGGCCACACCTATCACTACTCGACGCTCGAGACCCCGCTCACGGCGATCGCCACCGCCACCAACCCGAACGGCGGCAAGGCGGCCGAGGCGCTCTACCAGCAGGGGCCGCTGCGCGCCACCTACGTGCACCACTACTTCCCGTCCAACCCCGAGGCCGTCGCGGCCTTCTTCCTCGGCACCGATGGCCATGCTTGAAACCACCTTCGCCCACATCGCCCAGGCCCTGCTGTGGCCGGTGCTGCTGCTCGTGGCCCTCGGCTTCGTCTACGCGCTGTGGACGGCGGGCGCCACGCTGATGGAGGCGCTGCAGCGCCGCCGCCCCGGCTACCGCACGCTGCAGGTGGCCGACGACAGCAGCCTGGAGGGGCTGGAGCTGCAGATCGCGCGCCGGCTCGAACCCACGCGGCTGCTGGGCCGCGTCGCCCCGCTGCTGGGCCTGATCGCCACCATGGTGCCGCTGGGCCCGGCGCTGCAGAGCGTGGCCGCCGGCCAGGGCCAGCAGGCGCTGGCGGTGTTCAGCTCGGCGTTCTCGGGCGTGGTGCTGGCGCTGGCGGCCGCAGCCATCGCGCTGGTGGTGTATTCCGTGCGCCGCCGCTGGCTCATCGCCGAACTGTTGAGCATCAAGGCCGAGAAGGGCTGGGCATGAGCCGGCGGCTGAACATCCTCGCCGAAGAGGACGACGACCCCATGCTGTCGGCCGTCAACCTGGTGGACGTGTTCCTCGTGCTCGTCGTCGCGCTGCTGACGGCGGTGGCCATGCAGCAGCAGTCGCAGGCCGACGAAACCATCATCCGCAACCCCGGCCAGCCGGGCATGGAGATCATCGTGCGCCGCGACGGCCAGGAGGTGCGCTACCGCGGCAACGGCGGCAGCGCCGAGGGCCAGGGCGAGCGCGCCGGCGTGGCCTACCGCATGAAGGACGGCAGCATCATCTACGTGCCCGAAGGCGGCGACGCCGCATCCGCGCCGCGATGAGCCGGCTGGCGCGCTGCCTGGGCCTGGCCCTGCTGTGCCTGCCGCTGCTGGCGCAGGCCGCCGGCCGGCTGCTGTTCATCGGCGTGGACATCACGCCGGCCGCCAAGCAGGCGCTGATCGAGCGCGAGGGCCGCGCCGCCGGCTTCAGCGTGCAGCGGCTGGAATACCCGCTGCGCGGCGGCGTGCCGGCGCAAGACCCGGCCCTGGCGCAGGCGCTGCGCGGCGCCGATCTCGTGTGGGTGGACATGCCGCACGCCAGCGTCGAGGCGCGGCTGCATCAGCTGCTCGACACCGCGCTGCAACGCGCCGCGCTGCCGGCGGACCGCGTGCTGTGGATCCCGGCCGGCGAGCCCGCCGCCGGCGACCTCAGCCCGCGTGCCTATCTGCAGGCCGGCGGGCCCGCCAACACGCGCGCCGCGTTCGCGCTGGCACGCGCCCAGCTGCTGGGCCAGCCCGCACCCGCCCTGGCGCCGCCGCTGCCGCTGCCGCAGCGCGGCGTGTACTTCCCGGGCGCGCCGGCGCTGTTCGCGAATGCCGGCGAGTTCCGCGCCTGGGCGGCCCGCGAGGGCCACACGGGCGAGCCCGTGGCGCTGCTGCTGCATCGCTACCACTTCGTCCAGGGTGACACGGCCTGGCTGGACCGCTGGCTCGCCATGTTCCGCCGCCGGGGGCTGCTCGCCTACGCCGCCTTCAGCAGCCAGCTGGGCGACGCACCGCTGACGCAACTGCTGGAAGCCGACGGCCAGCTGCAGGCCCGCCTCGTCGTCAACCACAGCCTGCTGACGCAGGGCGCCAACCTGCAGCCCACCTTCGAGCGCTGGGGCGCGCCGGTGCTGCAGACCCAGCCCTACCGGCAGGACGCGGCCGCCGCCTGGGAGGCCAGCGAAACCGGCCTGGCGCAGTCCGACATCCCGTTCTACTTCGCCCAGCCCGAGGCCGCCGGCCTCATCGACCCGGTGGTCGTGGTGGCGCACCCCAAGCAGGGCGAGGCCCAGCTCATCGACCGCCAGGCCGCCAGCGTCGCGGCCAAGGCGGCACGCTGGGTCGCACTGCAGACCAAGCCTCACGCCGACAAGCGCCTGGTCGCCTTCGTCTACAACTACCCGCCGGGCGGCAGCAACTTCGGCGCCTCCTTCCTGAACGTGCCGCGCAGCCTGGCGCGCGTGACCGAGGGCCTGCGCGACGCCGGCTACACCGTGACACCGCGCGCTGAGGGCGAGTGGATCGCCGAACTCCAGCCGCTGCTGTCGGCCTACTACCCGGGCGCCGACCTGCGCGCGCTGCTGCAGGCCGGCCAGGCCGCCGCGCTGCCGCTGGCCCGCTACCAGGCCTGGTTCGACGCGCTGCCCGCCGCCGTGCGCCAGCCCATCGTCGCGCGCTGGGGCGTGCCGGCCAGCAGCCGCTATGTTCAGGCCTGGCAGGGCGAGCCGGTGTTCGTCATTCCGCGCCTGCAGCTGGGCGCGCTGGCCGTGCTGCCGCAGCCGCCGCGCGAAGAGACGCTGCGCAACGGGCAGGACCCGTTCATGCACCGCAGCAAGACGCCGCTGTCGCACCACTACCTGGCCACCTACCTGTGGGCCCGCGAGGCCGACGCCGTCATCCACTTCGGCACCCACGGCACGCAGGAATGGGCGCCGGGCAAGCTGCGCGGCCCCGACGTGCTCGACCCCGTCTGGCTGCCGCTGGGCGACGTGCCCGTCATCTACCCCTACATCGTCGACAACCTCGGCGAGGCGCTCACCGCCAAGCGCCGCGGCCGCGCGCTGATGGTCAGCCACCGCACGCCCAGCTTCGCGCCGGCCGGCTTCAATGCCCGCATGGCCCACATGCACGAGCTGATGCACGAATGGGAAACCGTGGACCCCGGCCCGACGCGCCAGGGGCTGGAGCGGCAGATGATTCAGCAGTTCGTGGAGCACCAGCTGCACCGCGACCTGGGCTGGACGGCCGAGCAGATCGCCGCCAACTTCAGCGGTTTCCTGGAACTGCTGCACCCCTGGCTGGACCGCCTCGCGCAGAGCTCGCAGCCCAAGGGCCTGGCGGTGTTCGGCGTGGTGCCCGACGAGGCCCAGCGGCGCGGCTCCATCCTGCAGCTGCTGCGCGTGCCGCTCATCGAGGCGCTGGGCGAAGACATCGACGAGGCCTTCCTGATCGACCATGAAGGCGTGGGCCAGGCCCGCCCGGCGCGCTGGCTGGCGCTGGCACTGCAGGACGCCAAGGCCGCCAGCCACCTGGACCTGCGGCCCTCGGCCTGCATCGCCGCCGGCACGGCCGCCGCAGCGTCGGCAGCGTCCGCGGTGGCCGCCGAGCTGCGCCATGCCGCCTCGGCGCCGGCCGGCGCCGCCAGCGCCCCGCTCGTCACCTGCGGCGACGGCTTCGTGCCCAACCGCGCGGCCCGCAAGCCCATCGACACGGCGGCGCTGCACGCGCTGGCACTGCGCGCCCAGCAGATGTGGGCGCGCCTGGCCATCGAGGGCGAGATGCCCGGCCTGCTGCGCGCCCTCGACGGCCACTTCATCCCGGCCGCCTACGGGGGCGACCTGCTGCGCAACCCCGACAGCGTGCCCACGGGCCGCAACCTCACCGGCCTGGACCCCAACCGCCTGCCGACCCGCCAGGCCTACGAGGCTGCCCAGGCCTTGTTCAAGCGCTGGTATGCCGAACAGGCGCGCACCGGCCAGCCACCGCAGCGGCTGGCGCTGTCGCTGTGGGCCGGCGAGACGCTGCGCCATCAGGGCGTCATGGAAGCGCAGGCGCTGGTGGCGCTGGGCGCGCGGCCCGTGTGGGACGCCACCGGCCGGCCGACCGGCGTGGCGCTGATCGCGCCGGCCGAGCTGGGCCGCCCGCGCGTGGACGTGCTGCTGTCCGTCACCGGCTCCTACCGCGACCAGTTCCCCGCGCTGATGAAGCTGCTGGACCAGGCCGTGGCCGCCGCCGGCGCGGCCGAGTCCGACAACGCCATCGCGCGCAACAACCGCGCCATCGAGGGCGAGCTGCGCAAGGCCGGCGTGAAACCCGCCCAGGCCCAGGCCTTGTCGCTGGCCCGCGTGTTCGGCAACCCGGCGGGCGACTACGGCACCGGCATCGCCGACGCCGTGCAGTCCGACGGCCTCCAAAGCGGCAACGGCCGGCCCGACCCGCGCCTGGGCCAGCTCTTCCTGAGCACCATGAGCCAACCCTATGTCGACGGCGAGCCGCTGGCCGTGCCCGCCGCGCAGGCCCGGCAGGCGCTGGGCGCCCACCTGCGCCACACCGACGCGGCGCTGATGTCGCGCAGCAGCCACCTCTACGCCATGGCCAGCAGCGACGACCCCTTCCAGTACCTCGGCGGCCTGGCCGCCGCCGCCAAGGTGGCCGGCAAGACCGGCGACATCGCGCTGCACGTGAGCCAGCTGCAGGACGCCGCCGAACAGCACACCGAGACCGCCGCCCAGGCCATCGCGCTGGAGATGCAGACGCGCTACCTGCACCCGGGCTGGCTCAAGGCGCAGAAGGCCGAAGGCTGGGCCGGCGCGCTGCAGGTGCTCAAGGCCGTGCAATACAGCTACGGCTGGCAGCACATCGCCCCGGGCACGGTGCGCGCCGACCACTGGCAGAGCTTCCACGACGTGCTGGTGAGCGACAAGCACAAGCTCGGCGTGCCCGACTGGCTGCGGCAGAACCCGCAGGCCTACGCGCAGGCGCTGGAGCGCCTGGTGCAGGCCGACCGCATGGGCTACTGGCATCCCGACGCCCAGACCCGCCGCGAGCTGGCCAGCCGCTACCGGGAGCTGACCGCCGCCGCGCCGCTCGCCAACGAGCTGGCCGGCGTGCGCCGCTGGGCGGCCGACCAGGCCACCCAAGCCGTGCCTGCCGCCCCGGCACCTGCCGTCGCGCGCGCGGCGCGTCCGCCCGCCCAGGCGGCCGCACCCGCAACGGCGGCACCTCCGCCCCGCGTGCGCGGCCTGCAACTGCAGGCGCAGCAGCGGCCGGCCCCCGCCGGCGCTGCGGCCTCGCCGCTGGCCCAGGCGCTGGCCGGCGTGGGCATGCTGCTGCTCGTCGCCCTCGGCGCCGCGTGGCAGGGCCGGCGCGGCCTGACGCCGGCTGCGGCCGATGCAGGCACGCACCGTGCTGATGGAGCCGGCCGGCGCGTGACGCCGGTCGTGTCCTGACTTGTTGATGGAGAGTTCCGAAGATGGAGATCGAGCAACCCCCGGTGAACCGCGAACGCGTCATCCCCATGGGCGAGCGGCGCGGCCTGGTGCTGGTGCACACCGGCGACGGCAAGGGCAAGAGCACCGCCGCCTTCGGCCTGGCCCTGCGCGCGCACGGCCGCGGCAAGCCGGTGCTGATCTACCAGTTCATGAAGGTGCCCAGCGCCCGCTTCGGCGAACACCGCGTGTTCGAGCAGCTGGGCGTGCCCATCATCGGCCTGGGTGACGGCTTTTCCTGGAAGAGCCGCGACCTGGAGCACAGCGCCGCACTGGCCCGCGAGGGCTGGGCGCGCGCCGAGGCCACCATCCGCAGCGGCGACCACTTCCTCATCGTGCTCGACGAGATCATGTACCCGCTGCGCTACGGCTGGGTCTCGCTGCCACTGGTGCTGGCCTGCCTGCGCGAGCGGCCGGCGCACGTCAACGTCGTGCTGACCGGGCGCGGCGCACCGGCCGAGCTGATCGAGCTGGCGGACACGGTCACCGAAATGGTGATGATCAAGCACCACTATCAGGCCGGCGTGCCGGCGCAGCGAGGGATCGAGGATTGAGCACGCTGACGATCTGCACCACCTGCGCCGACGGCCAGGGCCTGGCCTTGCTGGAGGCTGTCGAGAACGAGGCTCTTGCGCGTGATGGCACGGTGCCCGTGCGCGGCCAGGCCTGCATGGCAGCCTGCGCGCAGAGCTGCACCGCCGCGCTGCAGGGCGCCGGCAAGCACAGCTATCTGTTCGGCCAGCTGACGCCCGACGCGGCCTGCGTCGACGCGCTGCTCACCGTGGCGGCCGAGCACGCCGAGCCCGGCGACGGCCTGCTGGCCTGGAGCCGCCGCCCCGAGCGGCTCAAGCGCAGCGTGCTGGGCCGCCTGCCGCCGCTAGGCTGAGCGAGATGACGATGGGCATGCCCCTGCTGTTGCCGCTGGCCATCGGCGTGGCGCTGCTGGTGGACCGCCTCGGCGAGCCGCCGGCCTGGATGCACCCGGTGGTCGGCATGGGCCGCTACCTGGGCTGGTTCCGGCTGAGCCGGCTGCCCGCGCCGGTGGCCTTCATCGGCGGCGCACTGGCCTGGCTGCTCGGCGCGGCGCTGGTGGCCTTCCTGTCGCTGTGGCTGGCGGGCTGGGTGCTCATCGCGCTGGCGCCGGCCACGTCGGCACCGGGCCTGCTGGGCGCGGCGCTGCTGCTGGGCCTGCTGCTCAAGCCGCTGCTGGCCTGGCGCATGCTGGCCGACGAAGCCATGGCCGTGGAGGCTGCACTCGCGCAGTCGCTGGACGCCGGCCGCCAGCGGCTGTCGCGGCTCGTCAGCCGCGACACCTCGGCGCTGTCCGAGACCGAGGTGCGCGAGGCCGCCATCGAGACGCTGGCCGAGAACCTCAACGACTCGGTCATCGCGCCGCTGTTCTGGTTCGCGCTGTTCGGCCTGCCGGGTGCGGCGATCTACCGCTTCGCCAACACCGCCGACGCGATGTGGGGCTACCGCGATGAGCGCGAATGGTCCGGCAAATGGGCCGCACGCGCGGACGATGTGCTGTCCTGGCTGCCCGCCCGGCTGACGGCGCTGCTGCTGTGGCCGCCGTCGCTGCGCGCCCTGCTGCGCGAGGCGCGCCGCACGCCGTCGCCCAACAGCGGCTGGCCCATGGCCGCGATGGCGCTGCGGCTGGGCCGACGCCTGGCCAAGCCGGGCGTCTACACGCTGCACGCCGACGGCCAGGCCGTGCAGCCCGGCGACCTGGCTGCGGCGCGCGGCATGGCGCGGCAGGCCGTCGTCGCCGGCGCGCTGCTGATGGCGGCATTCGCCTGGGCGCTGCGCGCATGACCACGCCGTTGCTGGCCGAGCACGGCGGCACCGACGACGGGCCCACGCCCGCGCACGACTTCTCCTCCAACGCCAGCCCGCTGGGCCCGCCACCGGCGCTGCTGCAGGCCGTGCAGGCCGCCGACCGCCACGCCTACCCCGACCCGCACTACCGCGCGCTGCGCCGCCGCCTCGCGGGCCCTGGCGACGACAAGCTCGTGCTGCCCACCGCGGGCGGTGCCGAAGCCATCCGCCGGCTGACGCTGGCCGCATGGCTCGACGGCCGGCGCGAGGCCTGGGTGCCGCAACCCGGCTTTGGCGACTACGCGCTTGCCGCGCAGGCGCTGGGCCTGGCGGTGAAGCCCTATGCCCGCACGGCCGACATCCGCCCCACGGCACCGGCCCTCGTGTGGCTGTGCGAGCCCTGCAACCCCACCGGCGCCAGCCCTGCCACGAGCGACACCGACTGGCCTGCGCTGGCTGGGCATCACGTCATCGTCGACCGCGCCTACGAGCCGCTGCGGCTGCACGGCACCGCCCCCGAACTGCCGCCCGGCGCCTGGCAGCTGGTGTGCCCCAACAAGGCGCTCGGGCTGACCGGCATCCGCGCCGGCTACGCCATCGCACCCGCCGCCGATGCGCTGTGGTCGCAGGCACTGTCGCTGGCGCCGAGCTGGGTGCTGTCCGCCGAAGGTGTGGCCTTGCTGACGCACTGGCTGGACGACGACACGCAGGCCTGGCTGGCGCAGGCCCGCGCGACGCTGCGCGATTGGTGCACGGCCCAGCGCGCGCTGCTGGCGGCGCTGGGCTGGCAGCAGCAGCCCAGCTGCACGAACTTCTGGCTGGCCCGCCCGCCCGTGGCCGACACGCCGCGCCGCCTGCGCGAGCACGGCCTGCGCGTGCGCGACGCCACCAGCTTCGGCCTGCCCGGCTGGGTGCGCGTGTCGGCCCAGCCGCCGGCCGCGCAGCAGGCGCTGCGGCAGGCGCTGCACGACATTCAGGGAGAAAAAACATGAAACCACGCCGCAAGGCCGTCATGGTGCTCGGCACCACCAGCGGCGCGGGCAAGAGCTGGCTCGCCACCGCGCTGTGCCGCTGGTATGCGCGCCAGGGCCTCAAGGTGGCCCCGTTCAAGGCCCAGAACATGAGCAACAACGCGCGTGTCGTGCCGGGCCTGGACGGTCGACTCGGCGAGATCGGCAGCGCGCAGTACTTCCAGGCCCTGGCCGCGCGGCGCGTGCCCGAGGTGCGCATGAACCCGGTGCTGCTCAAGCCCGAGGCCGACACACAGAGCCAGGTCGTCATCATGGGCGAGGTGGACGCCGCGCTGTCGCGCATGCCCTGGCGCGAACGCAGCGGGCTGCTCAGGCCGCGCGCCCGCGCGGCGCTGCACGAGTTGATCAGCGAGAACGACGTCGTCGTCATCGAAGGTGCCGGCTCGCCGGCCGAGATCAACCTGGCCGGCAGCGACTACGTCAACCTCGGCACCGCGCGCGACTCGCGGGCCGCCTGCCTGCTGGTGACCGACATCGACCGCGGCGGCGCCTTCGCCCACCTCTACGGCACGCACCAGCTCATGCCCGAGGACGTGCGCGCACAGGTGCGCGGCTTCGTGCTGAACCGCTTCCGCGGCGACGCCGGCCTGCTCACGCCCGGCCCCGAGGTGCTGGAGCGCCTGACCGGCGTGCCCACCATCGCCACGCTGCCCATGTGGCGCGGCCACGGCCTGCCCGAGGAGGACGGCGTGTTCGACGACGCCACCACCGGCGGCGGGCTGCACATCGCCGTAATCGCCTACCCGCGGCTGTCCAACCTCGACGAATTCCAGCCGCTGCGCCAGCTGCCGGGCGTGCGGCTGTCCTGGGCGCGCTCGGCCGCCGACCTGGCGGCCGCCGACTGGATCATCCTGCCCGGCTCCAAGGCCACCGCCGCCGACCTCGCCTGGCTGCGCGCGCAGAAGCTGGACCTGGCCATCAACGCCCACCGCGGCCGGATCTTGGGCATCTGCGGCGGGCTGCAGATGCTGGGCGAAGCGCTGATCGACACCCACGGCGTGGACGGCAACGCGCCCGGCCTGGGGCTGCTGCCGCTGGTCACCGTGTTCGAGACCGAGAAGCTGCTGAGCCGCACCGCGCTGCAGTTCGGCGCCACCGACGGCCCCTGGGCCACGCTGTCCAACGTGCAGACCGAAGGTTATGAAATCCGCCACGGCCGCACCCAGCCCCACCCTGGCCTGCCGGCCCCGCAGGTGGCGCTGCGCAACGCGGATGGCGAGGCCATCGGCTGGCAGACCGGCCGCGTGCTGGGCGTCTATGCCCACGGCCTGTTCGAGCAGCCGGCCGTGCTGCAAGCCCTGTTCGGGCAATCGGGCCGGTCACTGGAAGCCGTGTTCGACGGCCTGGCCGATTACGTCGACCTACATTTCCAGCCGGGCTGGCTGGCCAGCCTGATCGACTGACGCCGACACCGGCGGGCCCCAGGGCCGTCGTCGTGCCGTACAGGAACTGCCAGCCGCCGTCAGGCCGCCGTGAGGCGCTGGTACTTCTGCAGCAGCGTCTCGCGGGTCTCGATGTGCGCCGGGTTGACCGGGATGCACGCCACCGGGCACAGCATCACGCATTGCGGCTCATCGAAATGGCCCACGCACTCGGTGCACTTGCCCGGGTCGATCTGGTAATACTCCTCGCCCATGCTGATCGCGTTGTTCGGGCAGGCGGGCTCGCAGACGTCGCAGTTGATGCACTCGTCCGTAATCATCAAGGCCATCTCACGCCCCCTTGAACTTGGCGTCGAGCCGCGCCAGCACGCCGGGCGACACGAACTCGGCGACCTCGCCGCCCAGCGTCGCGATCTCGCGCACGAAGGTGCTGGACGTGTACTGGTGCTGCTCGCCGGGCGTGAGGAAGATGGTCTCCACCTCCGGCATCAGCTTGCGGTTCATGCCGGCCATCTGGAACTCGTACTCGAAGTCGCCGCCGGTGCGCAGGCCGCGCACGACGACCCGCCCCTCGTGCGAGCGCACGAAGTCGCGCAGCAGCCCGTCGAAGGCGAACACCTCGACGTTGCCTTGTGGACAGCACTGCGCCGCCACCTCGCGCGCCATCGCCAGCCGCTCGTCCAGCGAGAACAGCGTCTTCTTGTGATGGCCCACGGCCACCGCCAGCACCAGGCGCTCGAACATGCCGGCAGCGCGGCGCATCAAGTCCTCATGGCCCAGCGTGATGGGGTCGAAGGTGCCGGGGTAGACGGCCGAGATGGTCTTGCGCGAAGTCATGGCGCTGGATTGTCCTCGCGGCGCAGCAGGTGGTAGTGAACGGCGCCGGCCCGCCCCTGGCGCAGCACGGAGAAGCCCGCTGGCGCAGCGATCTCGCGCGGCGCCTCGACATAGATCAGCCCACCCTCGCCCACCAGCGGCATCGCCGCCGCCAGCGCGGCATCGAACAGATCGGCGGCGAACGGCGGGTCCAGCATGACCAGATCGAACCCGGCACGCGGCGCCGACTTCATCCAGACCAGCGCATCGGACGCGTAGACGGTCATGGTCGTAGCCTTCAGCCGCTGCACGCTGGCGCGCAGGCCGGCCACGAGCTTGGCATCGCGCTCGATGAGCACGACCTCGCCCGCCTCGCGCGAAGCCGCCTCGAAGCCCAAGGCACCGCTGCCCGCGAACGCGTCCAGCACACGCCAGCCGGTCAGCGTCTGGCCCAGCCAGTTGAACAGCGTCTCGCGGACGCGGTCAGACGTGGGACGCAGCCCCGGCGCGTCAGGCACCGGGAGCTTGGAGCGCTTCCACTGGCCGCCAATGATTCGGATCTCACCCATGCCGGGATTGTCCCGCCATCAGCGCCAGCGTCAGGGCCTCACTGCCGCACCGGAATCCCGCGTGCGGCCATCAGCGCCTTGGCCTCGCCCACCGTGTGCTGGCCGAAGTGGAAGATGCTGGCGGCCAGCACGGCGTCGGCGCCGCCCTGGGTGATGCCGTCGGCCAGGTCGTCCAGCGAGCCCACACCACCGGAGGCGATGACGGGCACCGGCACGGCGTCGCTGACGGCACGGGTGAGCGCCAGATCGAAGCCGCTCTTGGTGCCGTCGCGGTCCATGCTGGTCAGCAGGATCTCGCCGGCACCGAACTCGGCCATCTGCCTGGCCCAGGCCACCGCATCCAGGCCCACGTTCTTGCGGCCGCCATGCGTGTAGACATCCCAGCCGGGGCCGCGCGCGGCGAGGTCGTCGCCCTGGCGGCGCTTGGCGTCGATGGCGACGACGATGCACTGGGCGCCGTATTTGTCGCTGGCGGCGCGGATCAACTCGGGGTCGGCCACGGCGGCGGAATTGAAGCTCACCTTGTCGGCGCCCGCGTTCAGCAGCCGGCGCACGTCGGCCACGGCGCGCACGCCGCCGCCCACCGTCAGCGGGATGAAGACCTGGCTGGCCACCGCCTCGATGATGTGCAGGATGAGGTCGCGGCCATCGCTGGTGGCGGTGATGTCGAGGAAGGTCAGTTCGTCGGCGCCCTGCTCGTTGTAGCGGGCGGCAATGTCCACCGGGTCACCCGCGTCACGCAGGCCGACGAAGTTGACGCCCTTGACGACACGGCCGGCCGTGACGTCCAGGCAGGGGATGATGCGTTTGGCCAGCACCGGCGTTATTCCGCAGCGGCCATCAGTTCGTCGGCGCGCGCCTGACCGGCCGCGAAATCGAGGTCGCCCGTGTAGATGGAGCGGCCGCAGATGACGCCTTCGACGCCGTCCTCGTACACGGCGCACAGCCGCTCGATGTCGGCGATGTTGGACAGGCCGCCCGACGCGATGACGGGGATGGTCAGCGCCTGGGCCAGCTTGACGGTGGCGTCGATGTTGATGCCCGTCAGCATGCCGTCGCGGCCGATGTCGGTGTAGATGATGCCTTCGACGCCGTAGTCCTGGAACTTCTGGCCCATGTCGATGACCTCGTGACCGGTCAGCTTGCTCCAGCCATCAGTCGCGACCTTGCCGTCCTTGGCGTCCAGCCCGACGATGATGTGGCCGCCGAAGGCGCTGCAGGCGTCTTTCAGGAAGCCGGGGTTCTTCACCGCGGCCGTGCCGATGATGACGTAGCTCAGGCCGTCGTCGAGATAGCGCTCGATGGTGTCGAGGTCACGGATGCCGCCGCCCAGCTGGATGGGGATCTCGTCGCCCACCTCCTTGATGATGGCCTTGATGGCCGCCTCATTGACCGGCTTGCCCGCGAAGGCGCCGTTCAAATCCACCAGATGCAGCCGCCGCGCGCCCGCGTCGACCCAGCGGCGGGCCATCGCGGCGGGGTCTTCGCCGAAGGTGGTGGAGTCGTTCATGTCGCCTTGCTTGAGGCGGACGCAGCGACCGTCTTTCAGGTCGATGGCAGGGATCAGCAGCATGGCTGGTGGCTAGATCAAAACAAGGGTTGGAAGGCGTGGTGTCTTACCGAGTGGCCGCCGTGGAATCGGCTTTGCCGGGCCACCAGCGGCGCCCCCTTGAGGGGGCCGGCGAAGCCGGTAGGGCGTGGGTCAAGGCCGCCAGTGCAGGAAGTTGCGATAGAGCGCGAGGCCCAGAGCGGCACTTTTCTCGGGGTGGAATTGGGTCGCAAAAATATTATCCCGGGCCACCGCACAGGTAAAGCGCAGGCCGTAGTCGGTCTCGCCGGCGCTGTGCTCGGGCTGCGCGGTCGTCGCGTAGAAGCTGTGCACGAAGTAGAACCAGCTGGCGTCGGGAATGCCATCCCACACCGGGTGCGGGCGCGGCTGGTGCACGCGGTTCCAGCCCATCTGCGGCACCTTGAAGCGGCTGCCGTCGTCCTGCAGCCGGCCCTCCAGCCGGAAGCGCTGCACGCGCCCCGGGATCAGGCCCAGCCCCGGCGTGTCCTGTTCCTCGCTGTGGTCCAGCAGCATCTGCATGCCCACGCACACGCCCAGCAGCGGCTTGGTGGCGGCGGCTTCCAGCACGGCTTCCTTGGCGCCCGACGCAGCCAGCTCGGCCATGCAGTCGCGCATGGCGCCCTGGCCCGGCAGCACCACGCGCTCGGCGGCGCGGATGGCGTCGGGGTCACAGGTAATGGCGACGTCATAACCCTGCCCCTCGGCGGCATGGATGACGGCCTGCGACACGGAGCGCAGATTGCCCATGCCGTAGTCGACAACCGCAACTGTTCGGCTCACAGCGACCCCTTCGTCGACGGAATCACGCCGGCCGAGCGCGGGTCCAGCGTCGTCGCCATGCGCAGCGCGCGGCCGAAGGCCTTGAACATGGTTTCGGCCTGGTGGTGAGCGTTGTGGCCCTTGAGGTTGTCGATGTGCAGCGTGGCCAACGCGGCGTTGGCGAAGCCCTGGAAGAACTCGAAGGTGAGCTGCGTGTCGAAGGCGCCGATGCTGCCGGCCGTGAACTTGCAGTCCATGTGCAGGCCCGGGCGGCCGGACAGGTCGATGACGACACGCGACAGCGCCTCGTCCAGCGGCACATAGCTGTGGCCATAGCGTGTCAGGCCGGCCTTGTCGCCCACGGCCTTGGCGATGGCCAGCCCCAGCGTGATGCCCACGTCTTCCACCGTGTGGTGGCCGTCGATGTGCAGGTCGCCTTCGCAGTGGATGTCCAGGTCAATCAGGCCGTGGCGGGCGATCTGGTCCAGCATGTGATCGAAGAAGCCGATGCCGGTGTGCAGCTTGGACTGGCCCGTGCCGTCGAGGTTGATGCGCACCGTGATGCGCGTCTCTTTGGTGTTGCGGGTGACTTCGGCGATGCGTGCCGTGACGGTGGGGGAGCTCATGACAGGCAGTCTTGGAGTTCGGCCAGCAGGCGGGTGTTTTCGTCGGGCGTCCCGACGGTGAAGCGCAGGCAGTTCGCGAGCAGCGGGTGCAGGGCGGAGACGTTCTTGATCAGCACGCCGCGCGCTTTCAGGGCCGCAAAGGTGGCGGCGGCGTCCTGCACTCTGGCCAGGATCATATTGCCCTGGCTGGGCCAAGGGCTCACGCCCGGCAGGGCCTGCAGGGCCTGGAACAGCCGGTCGCGCTGCTGGCGCAGCTCGGCAGCCTGGGCGGCGTAGACGTCTGCATGCGCCAGTGCGAAGAGCGCCGCCTCGGCGTTCAGCACGCTGATGTTGTAGGGCGGGCGCAGCTTCTCGACCTGCTCCACCAGCGCGGCCGCGCCCAGCAGGTAGCCGATGCGCACGCCGGCCAGGCCGAACTTGCTCATCGTGCGCATGACCAGCACGTTGGGCTGGCGCGCCATCAGCGCGAGGCTGCTCTGGCCGCTGACCTGGTCGACAAAGGGCTGGTAGGCCTCGTCCATGACGACCAGCCCCGGCGCGGCCTGCGCGATGCGCTCGATGACGGCAGCATCCCACAGCGTCGCCGTGGGGTTGTTCGGGTAGGCCAGGTAGATGAGCGCGGGCTGGTGCTCACGAATAGCGGCCAGCATGGCGGCCTCGTCGAGCTGGAAGTCGTCGGCGCGCAGCGGCACGCCGATGAAGTCCAGCCGCTGCTGGCGCGCGAAGGCCTCGTACATGACGAAGCCCGGCACCGGCGCGAGCACGCAGGCGCCGGGCCGCGCGACGGCGATGCTCAGCAGGCCGATCAGCTCGTCGGAGCCATTGCCCAGCGTGACGCCCACGTCGTCGGCCGCGCCGGCATGCCGGGCGAGCGCGCGGGCCAGCTCGGCGGTGCGCTCGGCCGGGTAGCGGTTCAGCGCGACGGTGGCGAGCCGCTCACCCAGCGCCCGCTGCAGCTCGGGCGGCAGGCGGTAGGGGTTCTCCATCGCGTCCATCTTCAGCAGCCCGTGGCTGGACTGCACGACATAGGCATGCGCCGCGCGCACGTCGGGGCGTATTTGATCGATCGCTTGGGTGAGGGCTCGGTCGAAGGCAGCAGTCATGGTGCAGTCGGGACGGGGACAACAAGGGGGTTGAGCACCTGCACGCTGTCGTACACGGCGTCATGCGGCAGGGCCAGGCTCAGCAGCCGCGTGCAGCCCTGCGCCTTGGCGCTGGCCACGACCAGCGCATCGGCGAACGGCAGGCCGAAGCGGCTTTCCAGCGACCAGGCGGACTCGACGGTGGCCTGATCGGCCGCCCACGGCCGCCAGTGCTGATAACGGCGCACCTCGGCGCGCACATCGCCCTGCGGCATGGGCGGCTGCACACGCTGCGTGGCCAGCAGGTAGAAGTCGTTCAGCACCTGCACCGACACGCGGCCGGTGCGCCCGGCCCACAGCACCCGCAGCCAGGCCAGCACCTGTTCCCGCTCCGCCGGGCGGGCGCCGTCCTCGCTGAACAGCAGCACGGAGGTGTCGACGAAAACGGGATCCATGGAATTCATGTCAATGCACTCGCGGGCCGAGCGCCGGGCCGCTCCCAAGCCGGCCCGTCATGGCGATGTGCGTGCGGCTCAATGCCGCATGCATCGCCGTCCCCGCGGGGGCTGAGGCTGGACACAGGGAGCCCAGTGGGCTCAATGTGCCTGCCGAAGAGCGGCGGCGCGAGCCGCAGCGCGGCCTGCAAGGCCGGCCAACGTACGCGTTGGACGAGGGGCGTCATGTTCTGCCTGGGTAAGGGTTGCCGTCCGACGACCAGCTGCGCTCGCGGTGCAACCAGTCCTGCAGCGCGCGCTCGTAGGCGTCGTCGTGCCGCATCTTCTCGGCCAGCAACTCACCGAGCAGCCGCGAGACGCTGGTGTTGCACCGCGCGGCCTCCAGCCGGGCCCATTCGGCCACGCCGTCGTCCATGGAGACGGTGACATTCTTCATGGCCCGCAGCGTATCACGAACTTCGTGCAACACGAACTTCGTGTGATTAACCACCTTGCGCGGGACCTACGGGCTGCGTCGCCGCAGCACCTATCCTTGAGGCCCCTCGTCTTTCATCGCCTCGATGTCCGCATCACGCCTCGTCAAGCAACCCCTGCAAGCCACCGTCGCCAAGCTCAAGCGCACCGGGCGCGCGCTCGGCAAGCTCAAGCCACAGCCGGTCAACCCCGTGCAGGCGCTGCAGGACATCAAGGCGCGGCGCATCGCGCGGCGCTCGGCGTCGGGGCTGCAGCTGGTGCTGGCGGACCGCATCGACTTCGTGAACCCCACGCACTGGGACGCGCTGGCGGCGCAGACCGTCTTCCTGTCGCGCGACTACCTGCGCGTGCTGGAGGCACAGGCGCCCGAGAACCTCGAGCCGCGCTACGCGATGGCCTATGCCGACGGCGAGCCGGTCGCTGCGCTGCTACTGCAGCGCGTCAGCATCGGCGGCATGCAGCTGCGCAAGCCGGGCGAGAAGAAGCTGCTGGACCCCATCGCCGGGCTGCGCGAACACCTGCTGGTGTGCGGCAACCTGCTGGTGTGGGGCGCGCGCTCGATGGCGCTGGCGCCGCATGCCGACGAAGGCCAGCTGTGGCATGCCGTCTGCGAAGCCATCTACCGCGTGCGTCGCGCGGACAAGCTCAGCGGCCAGTCTGACCTGGCCATGATCAAGGACCTCGGCGTGGCCGGCGAGCAGGTGCCGCCGGCACTGCGCCTGCTGGGCTACCGCAGCGTGGAGACCGAGCCCGACATGGTGCTGACGCTGCGCCCCGAGTGGAAAAGCTGGGACGACTACCTCGCCAGCATGACCTCGGGCTACCGCAGCGCGGCCAAGAAGCTGCTGAAGGACTGCGCCAACGCCTCGATCACGCTGCGCCTCGCCACGGCCGAGGAGATGGCCGCACGCGCCGACGAACTGCACGGCCTCTACGGCCAGGTGCACCAGGCCCAGGGCCTGCGGCTGGCGACGCTGACACCCGGCTATCTGCCCGCAATGGCCGCCGCTTTGGGCGAGCGCTTCCGCTGCCGCGTGGCCGAGCATGCCGACGGCCGCTGGCTGGGCTTCGTCACCAGCGTGCACGACGGTGACACGACGCTGGGCTACTACATCGGCTACGACCGCGCCGCCAATGCCGACGCGCCCATCTACCTGACGCTGCTGCAGTCCACCGTGCAGGATGCGATCGCCTTCGGCTCCACGCGGCTGAGCCTGGGCCGCACGGCGCTGGAGCCCAAGGCCAAGATGGGTTGCAAGCCCGAACCGCTGAGTTGCGCGGTACGGCACCGCGTGTCGGCGCTGAACTGGATCGTCACCGCGCTGACCAAGACGGCCGAACACGACGAGCCACCGGAGCGCAGCCCGTTCAAGGCCGTGGCCTGAGAGGCCAAGACCCGGGGCACCGTGCGGGACGCGGGCGCCCTGGTCGCCCCCGCCGCGCGGACCGCCCACAAGCGCGCGACCACGCGCGCGCCGCTCACTTCAGCCTGAGTTCGGCCGCTCGCGCATGGGCCTGCAGGCCCTCGCCGTGCGCCAGCACGCTGGCGATGCGGCCCAGCGACTGCGCGCCCTCGGCGCTGACCTCGATGAGGCTGCTGCGCTTCTGGAAGTCGTAGACGCCCAGCGGCGACGAGAAGCGCGCCGTGCTGGCCGTGGGCAGCACGTGGTTGGGGCCGGCGCAGTAGTCGCCCAGGCTCTCGCTGGTGTAGGCGCCCATGAAGATGGCGCCGGCATGGCGCAGCAGCGGCTCCCAGCGGGCCGGCTCGGCGGCGCTGATCTCCAGGTGCTCGGGCGCGATGCTGTTGCTGATCTCGCAGGCCTCTTCCATCGAGCGCGTGTGGATCAGCGCGCCACGGCCCTGCAGCGACGCGCGCACGATGTCGGCGCGCGGCAGCTCAGGCAGCAGCCGCTCCATGCTGGCGCGCACGGCGTCGAGGAATGCCGCGTCGGGGCTCAGCAGGATGCTCTGCGCCAGCTCGTCGTGCTCGGCCTGGCTGAACAAGTCCATGGCCACCCAGTCGGGCGGGGTCGTGCCGTCGGCGATGACCAGGATCTCGCTGGGACCGGCGATCATGTCGATGCCGACCTGACCGAACACATGCTTCTTGGCCGACGCGACGTAGGCATTGCCCGGGCCGGTGATCTTGTCGACCCGCGGGATGGTGGCCGTGCCGTAGGCGAGCGCGGCCACGGCCTGCGCGCCGCCGATGGTGAACACGCGGTGCACGCCGGCCACGGCGGCGGCGGCCAGCACCAGCGGGTTGCGCGCGCCGTCGGGCGTCGGCACCACCATGACGATTTCCTGCACGCCCGCCACATGCGCGGGAATGGCGTTCATCAGCACGCTGCTCGGGTAGGCCGCCTTGCCGCCCGGCACATACAGGCCCACGCGGTCCAGCGGCGTGACCTTCTGGCCCAGCAGGCTGCCGTCCTCGTCGCGGTAGCTCCAACTGCGGCCCGAGGCCTCCAGCTGACGCTCGTGGTAGGCCCGCACACGCCGCGCGGCCGCCTGCAGCGCATCGCGCTGGGCGGGCGTGATGGACGCCAATGCGGCCTGCAGCTCGCCTTGAGTGATCTCCAGCGCGGCGACGCTGTCGGCGTTCAGGCGGTCGAAGCGCGCCGTGTACTCGAGCACGGCGGCGTCACCGCGTGCCTGCACATCGGCCAGGATCTCGGCGACACGGCCTTCGATGGCCGCATCCGTCTCGGCCGACCAATGGCGCAGGCGTTCGAACTCGACGGCGAAGTCGGCCGACGCGGTCGAGAGTTGGCGCACGAGGCTCATGCGGTCACCGCCTTCGAGAACGCGTCGATCAGCGGCCGCAGCGTGTCGCGCTTGAGTTTCAGCGCGGCCTGGTTGACGACCAGGCGCGACGAGATGTCCATGATCTGCTCCACCTCTACCAGCTTGTTCGCACGCAGCGTGCCGCCGGTGGAGACGAGGTCAACGATGGCGTCGGCCAGGCCCGTCAACGGCGCCAGCTCCATGGAGCCGTAGAGCTTGATGAGGTCCACGTGCACGCCCTTCTCGGCGAAGTGCTGGCGGGCGATCTCGGTGTACTTGGTGGCCACGCGCAGCCGCGAGCCCTGCTTCACGGCGGTGGCGTAGTCGAAATCGGCCCGCGTGGCCACGCTCATGCGGCAGCGGGCGATATTCAGATCCAGCGGCTGGTAAAGGCCATGCGAGCCGCCCTGGGCGAGGGCTTGCTCATGCAGCACGTCGCGGCCGGCCACGCCGAGGTCGGCGCCGCCGTACTGCACATAGGTCGGCACGTCGCTGGCGCGGACCATGACGATGCGCACGCCTTCGCGGTTGGTCGGCAGGATGAGCTTGCGCGAGGTCTCGGGGTCTTCCAGCACCTCGATGCCAGCGGCGCGCAGCAGCGGCAGCGTCTCTTCGAAGATGCGGCCCTTGGAGAGGGCCAGCGTCAGGCCGGTGTTCGCGGCGCTCATTGCTGCCACTCCTCGGGCGTCAGCGTCTTCATCGACAGCGCGTGGATCTCCTCGCGCATGCGCTCGCCCAGCGCCGCATAGACCCGCTGGTGCCGCTTGATGCGCGTCAGGCCCGCGAACTCGCTGGAGACGATGGTGGCGAAGAAATGTCGGCCGTCGCCCTCGACTTCCAGATGCGCACAAGGCAGGCCTGCGGCAATGAAATCGCGCACTTGTTGCGGGGTCGGGTCGGCCATCACGGGTCCTCGGTGGAAACCTCGAATTTTAGAGGCCCTGCAGCAGGCGCATCGGCGCCCCGCCGGCACGGGCAGTCGCCCGCCCCGTCAAACCGGCTCGCGCGCGTAGGCCACGCTGGCGGGGATGCGCAGCGCCACGCGGGTGCCCTGCCCCGCCTGCCCCTCGACGCGGAACTGCGCGCCGATGCGCTGGGCGCGTTCCCGCATGCCCAGCAGGCCGAAATGGCCTTCGGGGCTGACCGCCCCGGCGCCGGCAGCCGGCAGCCCCACCCCGTTGTCACGCACGACGATCTGCAGCGACTGCCCCCCGTAGTCGGCCAGCACGTCGACCTCGGAGGCCTGGGCGTGCCGGGCCGCGTTGAACAAGGCTTCGCTGACGATGCACAGGATCTCGTCGAAGGCGCAAGGCTGCAACCGCCGCGCCTGGCCGGTGCTCGACACGCTGACCCGTGTGCCCTCGCCGAAGGGCAGTTCCGCCGACAGCCGCCGCAGCTCCACCTCCAGGTCGCCGGTTTCCACCCGACGCAGGCCCTGCAGGCGGTCACGGCCTTCCACCACGACGGCCTCGGCCCGGTCCAGCGCCTGGGTCATGGCCTCGCGGGTCTGCGGGTCGCCGTGCAGGCGATCGGCCACCGACTGGAAGCGCAGGATCAGGCCCTGCACGCTCTGCAGCAGCGTGTCGTGCATCTCCCGGGCGATGCGCTCGCGCTCGCGGCTGCGCTCCTCGCCGCGCTCCCGCAAGCCCGACAGGATGTGCCGCAGCCGCACGAGGTAGAGGCCGTACAGCAGCAGCAGGCTCAGCGCGGCCGCGGCGACCTTGAAGCCCGTCGACTGGGTGAACGTCTCCGGGATCGTCAAGGTGAGCTGCGTCGGCCGCTCGGACCAGACGCCGTCGTTGTTGCAGGCGATCAGCTCCAGCCGGTAGCGGCCGGGCCGCAGGTCAGCCAGCAGCACCTCGCGCTCGCCGCCCGGTTCGCTCCAGGCATCGCGCAAGCCCACCAGGCGGTGGCGGAACTTCACGCGCCCGGGCACGCTCAGGCTCAGCGCCGTGAAGGCGACGCGCACCGTCGTCGTGCCGGCCGGCAGTTCAAGGTCCGGCGCCGGCGCGAAACGCTGATCACCGGCCTGGATCGCCCGCACCACGACCGGCGGCGGCAGGCGATTGGGGACCAGCCCCGGGGCATGGACGCGCAACAGGTTGCCCCGCGTCAGGAACCAGACACGGCCATCGCCGCCCACGGCCACCTGGGCGCCCGGCGCCTTCTGGACGAAGCTGTTGAGCCCGTCGTGGAAGTCGATGATCCTGGCCGGCACGGCGCCCGGCCCGCCGCGCAACGCCTGGGCCATGTCGGACGAGCGCAGCCGCACGATGCCGGCATCGCCGATGGCCCAGGTGTCGCCGTCGGGGGTCTGCGCCAGCCCGTTGACCGACGCTGCCCACGGATGGGTCTGGTCGGACATCAGCGCGCCGGCCGGCGCATCGACCGCCGCCATGCCGCGCGAACCACTGACCAGCAGCCCGGCCTCGGAAGGCAGCAGGCCCTCGACACCGCCCACGGCAGACTCGGCGGCGGCGATTGCCCGGAACGGCAGCGCGCCCTCGGGAATGCCGGCGCGGAACAGCACGGCCGCACGGCCATCGCGGTCCCGCGCGGCATTGGCCGGCAGCGACGGCGACGGCGCCGCCTCCGGCCAGCGCTGCCAGCGCCCCCGCGCCAGCCAGTACAGCCCCTGCTCCAACCCAGGCATCCACAGCCGGCCGGCGGCATCCTCCACGCAACCGTAGGCGGTACTGCCCGCGGGCTTGGCATGCGTGGTCACCGCGCTGCCGTCCACCTGCAGCACACGGTCGGCGAGGAACAGCCACACGCCGCGGTCGCCGCTCGCGCACAGCGCCTCGGCCGGTGAGCCCAGCCCCAGCACACGTGACGGGTCGCGGCCCGGCGCGATGGCATACAGCGCCTGGGCATCGGCCACGTAGACGGCGCCGTCGCGGCTGGCCGCCATCCGGTAGCTGGTGGGTGAATTGCCCGGCACGCCCGGCTCCACCCTCACGGCGGCGGGGCGCAGCAGATCCAGCCCGAGCTCGGTGCCTATCCACAGGTTGCCCTCCCGATCCTGGAACAGCGCGCGGGCCTGGTCGGAGCTCAGGCCGTCGCCGACGCCGAGCGACGCGACGCGGCCCGCCGAGCGGGCCTCGGCCGGCAGGGCCCGCCCCGGCGCGAGGATGCGCAGCACGCCGCTGTTCCAGGTGGTGGTCCAGAGGTCGCCCTGGGCGTCGAACAGCAACCGGGCACCGCCGACGGGGTTGGGGTGGGCGAAGAACGTGTCGGTGCCGGCCGGCCGGTCCAGCGAGCGCGTGCCCTGCGAATCCGAGATCCAGACCTGCCCCTGCGCATCCTCGGACAGGCTGGCCCGCGGCGAGAGGCCCTGCGCGACGACCTGGAACGCCGCATCGCCCGGCCGTCGCCGCGCCAGCGTGCTCGACAGCACCACCCACATCGTGCCGTCACGGGCGAAATGCAGTTGCCACACCTGTTGCGCCGGCAGGCCGCTCTCGGTCCCGAACTCCTGCCAGACGCCCTGATGGAAGCGGGCCAGCATGCCCTCGCTGCGCCCACCGCGCGCCACCCAGATGCCGCCCTCGGCGTCCTCCCGGATGTCGTTGACCTCGCGCGAGGGGCGCGGCATCCGGGCGTCGACCAGTTGGCCGTCGTGAAACCGCGCCACACCGCGCCCGCGCGCCAGGCCGACCCAGAGATCGCCCGACCGCGCCGCCCACAAACTGGACACCACCAGGCGCGGGCCCGCCGGGGCGCCGCTCGGCCGCACGGGTTCGAAGACCACGCCGTCGAAGCGGAACAAGCCCTCGACGCTGCCGATCCAGAGAAACCCGTCCTGCGTCTGGCTGATGGAATTGATGCGACTCGGCGCACCGCGCTCGATCGACCAGGCCTCGTGCTTGAACCCCAGCAGGCCGGCCGGCAGCGGCGCGGACAAGGCCTGCCCCGCCCAAACGGCCAGACACAGCAGCACCAGCCGACACCACGACAGGCCCACCACCGCGGCAACGCCCGCGGTCAGCGTGAAGGGTGTGGGGAGGGGGCGCTGCATCGTCTCGGCGGGATGATAGGTGGGGGCTCGGCCACGGCCGCGCGGTCCACCCACCCCTGCCGGATTGCCTGCGCCGCCAGCGCCGTGCGCTGGGACGTGCCCGTCTTGGCCAACAAGGCCTTGACGTGGCATTTCACCGTGCCGAGCGCGATGCACAAGCGCTCGGCGATCGACCGGTTGTCCAGCCCATCGCACAGCAACGCCAGCACCTCGCTCTCGCGGCCGGTCAGATCGAAGGGCTTCAGCGCGCCGGCCAGCAGGCTGCTGGACAAGGGGCAGACATAGCTTGCGCCCGAACGCAAGGCGTCGACGGCACGCAACAGCTCTTCGGCGCAGCCCTCGGCGCAGACGCAGCCCTGCACGCCAGCACGCAGCAAGCCGCGAACGACCTGGGTGGTCAGCCCGCTGTCCACCACGAGGACGGCCGCATCGTGCTGCGGCCGCAGCGCCTGCTGCAGGTCCGTGATCAACACGGCGCGGCCCGGCAGCGGCTCGGGGCGCCACGCGGCCCGCTTGTCGAGCGTGGCAAGAATGCCCGCGGTGAGCAGCGCGCTGGCATGCGTGACGCGCACCGCCCCGGGGCAGGTCCAAGCCCCTGCGTTTGGAGGCCACGCGTGATCGGCAGGGATGGATGCAGCCATGGCTGCATCCTGCACGGCCCGGCCGCGCGCTGGCATCCCCCGACGGGTGATTCCGGCTTACCCGAAAGAGTCGCCCGCGCCGCCTAAACTTGACTGCACTGGCACATGACTACGCCCGCTTCACAGGTTCGCCTGCTCATCGTCGACGACCACCCGCTGATGCGTGAAGGCATCGCCGCCGTGGTGCAGCACCAATCCGACATGTGCGTCGTGGGCGAGGCCGCCAACGGCGCCGAGGCGGTGGAGCGCCACGCCGAATTGCAGCCCGACGTGACCCTGATGGACCTGCAGATGCCCCGCATGGACGGGCTGCAGGCCATGCAGCGCATCCGCCAGCGGACGCCGCACGCGCGCATGCTCGTGCTGACGACCTACAGGGGCGACATCCAGGCCTGGCGCGCGCTGAAGGAAGGGGCCACCGGCTACCTGGTCAAGACGACGGTGCGCACATCGCTGGTCGACGCGATCCGCATGGTGCATGGCGGCGGCCGCTGGGTGCCCTCGGACATCGCCGTCGAGATCGCCCGGCATGCCGGTGACGAGATGCTGACCGACCGTGAGGTCGAGGTCGTTCGCTACATCGCGCTGGGGCACTCCAACCGGGAGGTGGGCGCGCTGCTGTCGGTCACCGAAGACACCATCAAGGCACGGATGAAATCCATCCTGCTCAAGCTCAACGCACGCGACCGCACCCACGCCGTCACGATCGCGCTGCAACGCGGCCTGCTCCAGCTCTGACGCCCTGAACGGCGCCGCGACAGCGGCACGCCCGCCGCAGTGGCCTATCTCCAAAGGGATAGCTCGGATTGCCCGTTAGGGGCTGGGCCGTTGCATGGCCGATTCCTAGCATGACCTCCGGTAATTCCACACCGCAGGACATGCGCCATGACCTCTGACCCCAACCTCACCTCGGACCCCAGCCGCCGGCAGGTCATCTCGATGGGCGCCGGTCTCGGCACCGCCCTCGCATGGCCCCTGGCCACCGCGTCGCTGGCAGCAGCCGGTGACGCCCAGGCCGCCGCCAGCCCCTCCCAACCGCAACAAGGAATGCAGATGAGCACCATCACCACCAAAGACGGCACCACGATCTTCTACAAGGACTGGGGCCCCAAGACGGCCCAGCCCATAGTCTTCCACCACGGCTGGCCGCTGTCCAGCGACGACTGGGATGCCCAGCTGCTGTTCTTCGTGCAGCGCGGCTTTCGCGTCGTCGCCCACGACCGCCGCGGCCACGGCCGCTCGGCCCAGGTCAGCGAGGGCCATGACATGGACCACTACGCCGCCGACGCCTTCGCCGTCGTCGAGCACCTGAATCTGCGCAACGCCGTGCACATCGGCCACTCCACCGGCGGCGGTGAAGTCGCGCGTTATGTGGCCAAGCACGGCCAGCCGGCCGGCCGCGTGGCCAAGGCCGTGCTGGTGGCCGCCGTGCCCCCCATCATGGCCAAGACCGCTGCCTACCCCGACCACCTGCCCATCGAAGTCTTCGACGGCTTCCGCAAGGGCGTGGCCGACAACCGCGCGCAGATGTTCATGGACGTGCCCGCCGGCCCGTTCTACGGCTTCAACCGCCCCGGCGTGAAGCCGCTGCCGGGCGTCATCAACAACTGGTGGCGCCAGGGCATGATGGGCAGCGCCAAGGCGCACTACGAAGGCATCAAGGCCTTCTCCGAGACCGACCAGACCGCGGACCTGAAGGCCATCACCGTGCCCACCCTCGTGATGCACGGTGACGACGACCAGATCGTGCCCATCGCCAACTCGGCGCTCAAGGCCGTCAAGCTGCTCAAGAACGGCACGCTCAAGGTCTACCCGGGTCTGTCGCACGGCATGCTGACCGTCAACGCCGACGTGCTCAACGCCGACCTGCTGGCTTTCATCAAGAGCTGAGCATGACGCAGCGCCTGACCCACGCCAACGGCGCGCCGGTGGCAGACAACCTCAACATCCAGACCGCCGGGCCGCGCGGGCCGGCGCTGCTGCAAGACATCTGGCTGCTGGAGAAGCTGGCCCACTTCGACCGCGAGGTCATCCCCGAGCGCCGCATGCACGCCAAGGGCTCGGGGGCTTACGGCACGTTCACCGTCACACAGGACATCAGCCGCTACACGCAGGCCGACGTCTTCTCGGCGGTGGGCAAGCAGACAGAGGTGTTCCTGCGCTTCTCCACCGTGGCCGGCGAGCGCGGCGCGGCCGATGCCGAGCGCGACATCCGCGGCTTCGCGGTGAAGTTCTACACGCAGGAAGGCAACTGGGACCTGGTGGGCAACAACACGCCGGTGTTCTTCATGCGCGACCCGCTGCGCTTTCCCGACCTGAACCACGCCGTCAAGCGCGACCCCTGCACCAACCTGCGCAACGCGCAGAGCAACTGGGACTTCTGGACGCTGATGCCCGAGGCGCTGCACCAGGTCACCATCCTGATGAGCGACCGCGGCCTGCCCGATGGCTACCGCTACATGCACGGCTTCGGCAGCCACACCTTCAGCTTCATCAACGTCGAGGGCGAGCGGCACTGGGTGAAGTTCCACTTCCGCAGTCAGCAAGGCGTGCGCTGGCTCAGCGACGCCCAGGCCGAAGCCCTCATCGGCCGCGATCGCGAAAGCGCCCAGCGCGACCTGTTCGACGCCATCGCCCGCGGCGACTTCCCGCGCTGGACGCTGTGCGTGCAGCTGATGACCGAAGCCGAGGCCAACGCCTGCCCTTTCAACCCCTTCGACCTGACCAAGGTCTGGCCGCATGCGGAGTACCCGCTGCACGAGGTGGGCGTGCTGGAGCTCAACCGCAACCCGCAGAACTACTTCGCCGAGGTGGAGCAGGCCGGGTTCTCGCCGGCCCACGTCGTGCCGGGCATCGGCTTCTCGCCCGACAAGATGCTGCAGGCGCGGCTGTTCAGCTACGGCGACGCGCTGCGCTACCGGCTGGGCGTCAACTTCCAGCAGATCCCGGTGAACGCACCGCGCTGCCCGGTGCACAGCTTTCACCGTGATGGCGCGATGCGCGTGGACGGCAACCACGGCGCCACGCCCGGCTATGTGCCCAACAGCCTGGGCCTGTGGCCCGACCGCCAGCATCCGGCCGAGCCGCCGCTGGCGCTGCACGGCACGGCCACGCACTGGGACCACCGCCTGGACGACGACTGCTTCAGCCAGACCGCGGCGCTGTTCCGCCTGCTGCGCGCCGACGAGCGCCAGCGCCTGTTCGACAACACCGCCCGCGCCATGCATGGCGTCAGCCGCGAGGTGCGCGAGCGCCACGTCGACAACTGCTGCAAGGCCGACCCCGCCTACGGCGCCGGCGTGGCCGTCGCGCTGGGCCTGATCTGACTTCCCCGCTTCCCCCCAACCCCCACGAGGAATCCACCATGAGCATCCCCACCGCCAAGGCCACGCCGGGCACCAAGCTGCTGAACCCCACCGACCACCTGCTGGTCATGATCGACTTCCAGTCGCAGATGGCCTTCGCCACGCATTCCATTCCCGCCATCGAGCTGCGCAACAACGCCTCGCTCGTCGCCCAGGCCGCCGCCGGCTTCAAGGTGCCGACCATCCTGACGACCGTGGCCGAGAAGAGCTTCTCCGGCCCGATGTTCGACGAGGTCACGGCCCCCTTCGGCGGCCAGAAGATGCTGGACCGCACGTCGATGAACACCTGGGAAGACACGGCCGTCATCCAGGAGGTCAACCGCATCGCCAAGAAGCGCCTCGTGCTGGCCGGCCTGTGGACCAGCGTCTGCATCGTCGGCCCGGCGCTGTCGGCGCTGGACCAGGGCTTCGAGGTCTACGTCATCACCGACGCCTGCGGCGATGTCTCCACCGAGGCGCACGAGCGCGCCGTTGCGCGCATGGTGCAAGCCGGCGCCCAGCCCATCACGTCGCTGCAATACCTGCTGGAGCTGCAGCGCGACTGGGCCCGTGGCGAAACCTACGAGCTGACCACCGGCATCGCCAAGAAGGTCGGCGGCGCCTACGGCATCGGCGTCACTTACGCCAAGACGATGTTCGGCGCCCACGAGGGCTGAACTGTTTGCCCCTCGCCCGGTCTTGCGCCGGCTGAACGCCGGCAAGCCCAGTCGGTCGTGCCGACCGCGCTGCGGCAGTGCCGCAGCTCTTCGGCAGGCACATGTCGCCCACCGGGCGACATGTGTCCGGCCTCAGCCCCCGAGGGGACGGGCCGGCTTGTGGCGGCCCGGCGCTTGGCCCGAACGCGGGCACGCACCACTTCAGTTGTCAGTAAAGCAAGGACCTCGCCGATGAAGCCATACCTCCTCTCCGCCGCAGTCGGCCTGCTCGTCGGCGTCATCTATGCACTGTTCAGCGTGCGCTCGCCGGCCCCACCGGTGATCGCACTCGTCGGGCTGCTGGGCATCCTGGCGGGCGAGCAGATTCCGCCGCTCGTGAAGCGCTGGCTGGCGCCGCCGGCCACGAGCACGTCCTGGCTGCACCATCAGGTCAAGCCGCACATGTTCGGTGAGCTGCCACGCTGCGCCGACGCGATGGCCCACCCCCACGACGCATCGGAGCGCCACCATGGCTGAGCCTGCAACCCACCCCGACCTGATCCTGTTCAATGGCCGCCTCACGACGCTGGACCGCAGCCGCCCCGCGGCGACGGCGGTTGCCATCCGTGAAGGCCTTTTCACGCGCGTCGGCGACGATGCCGAGGTGCTGGCCCTGGCCGGCCCGCTGACGCGCCGCATCGACCTGCACGGCCGGCGCGTGCTGCCGGGCCTGATCGACAACCACCTGCACATCATCCGTGGCGGCCTGAACTTCAACCTCGAGTTGCGCTGGGACGGCGTGAAGAGCCTGGCCGACGCGATGGCGATGCTCAAGGCCCAGGTTGCCATCACCCCCGCACCGCAGTGGGTGCGCGTGGTGGGCGGCTTCACCGAGCACCAGTTCGCCGAGAAACGGCTGCCCACCATCGACGAGCTGAACGCCGTGGCGCCCGACACGCCGGTGTTCCTGCTGCACCTGTACGACCGCGCGCTGCTCAACGGCGCCGCGCTGCGCGCCGTGGGCTACACCCGCGACACCCCCGCGCCACCCGGCGGCGAGATCGTGCGCGACACGGCCGGCAACCCGACCGGGCTGCTGCTGGCCAAGCCCAATGCGTCCATCCTCTACGCGACGCTGGCCAAAGGCCCGAAGCTGCCGCACGACTACCAGGTCAACTCCACGCGCCACTTCATGCGCGAGCTGAACCGCCTGGGCGTCACCGGTGCCATCGACGCCGGCGGCGGCTTCCAGAACTACCCCGACGACTACGCGGTCATCCAGGAGCTGGCTGACGCCGGCCAGCTGACGATCCGCCTGGCCTACAACCTGTTCACGCAGAAGCCCAGGCAGGAGAAGCAGGACTTCCTGAACTGGACCGCCACGTCCACCTACAAGCAGGGCAGCGACTACTTCCGCCACAACGGCGCCGGCGAGATGCTGGTGTTCTCGGCGGCCGATTTCGAGGACTTCCGCCAGCCTCGCCCCGACATGGCCCCCGAGATGGAAGGCGACCTCGACGAGGTGGTGCGCGTGCTGGCGCAGAACCGCTGGCCGTGGCGCATGCATGCCACCTACGACGAGACCATCAGCCGTGCGCTGGACGTGTTCGAGCGCGTCAACGAGGAGGTGCCGCTGCAGGGCCTGAACTGGTTCTTCGACCACTGCGAGACCATCTCCGAGCGCTCCATCGAGCGCATCGCCGCGCTGGGTGGCGGCATCGCGGTGCAGCACCGCATGGCCTACCAAGGTGAGTACTTCGTCGAGCGCTACGGCGCCGGCGCCGCCGAGGCCACGCCACCGGTGAAGAAGATGCTGGAGATGGGTGCCAAGGTGTCGGCCGGCACAGACGCGACGCGCGTCGCGTCGTACAACCCATGGGTGTCCCTGTCATGGCTGGTCACCGGCAAGACCGTGGGCGGCCTGCAGCTCTACCCGCAGCGCAACTGCGTGGACCGCGAGACCGCGCTGCGCATGTGGACCGAGCATGTGACCTGGTTCAGCAACGAGGTCGGCAAGAAGGGGCGCATCGAGGCCGGCCAGTTCGCCGACCTGGTCGTGCCCGACCGCGACTTCTTCGCCTGCCCCGAGTCCGACATCGCCGACACCACCTCGCTGCTGACCGTGGTCGGCGGCAAGGTGGTGTGGGGCGCCGGCGAGTTCGCTGCGCACGACGACGCCGCGCCGCCGCCGGCAATGCCGGACTGGTCGCCGGTGCGACGCTTCGGCGGGTATGGCGGCTGGGGCGAGCAGGGCGCGCCGCTGCAGGCCGTCATGCGCAATGCAGCCGCGGCCTGCGCCTGCGCGAACGACTGCCATGTGCACGGCCACCAGCACGCGACGGCCTGGAGCAGCAAGCTGCCCATCGCCGACCTGAAGGGCTTCTGGGGCGCGCTCGGCTGCGCTTGCTGGGCGGTCTGATGGCCGACGCGATGGAGGCCGCGCGCCACGTCTTCGCCGCAGCCTGGGTGCAGGGCCTGGCGCTGCTGCTGCTGTGCGCCGCCTATCTGCAGGGCGCGTTCGACAAGCTGCGCGATTTCCCCGCCGCCATGGCGGAGATGCGGCATTTCGGCCTGGCGCCGGCTGCGCCGTGGGCGGTGGCCGTCATCGTGCTGGAGGTGGGGGCGTCCGCGCTCATCCTGACGGGCTGGTACCGCTGGCTGGGTGCGCTGGCGCTGGCGGCGTTCACGGTGCTGGCCGACTTCCTGGCCGACCGGTTCTGGACCCTCAGGTCCCCCGAGCGCCGCGCAGTGGCCAACGCCTTCTTCGAACACTGGGGCCTGGCCGGCGGATTCCTGCTGGTGGCCTGGCATGACCTGAGCCGCTGATGTCCTCCGCGCCCCCCGCCTCCTCCGGCAGCTTCGCACCGCTGCGCCAGCCCATCTTCGCCGTGCTGTGGACAGCCACGGTGCTCGGCAACATCGGCAGCTTCATGCGCGACGTCGCCAGCGCGTGGATGGTCACCGAGCTGTCGGCGAGCCCGGCCGCCGTCGCCCTCATCCAGACCGCCGCGACGCTGCCCATCTTCCTGCTCGCCATTCCGGCGGGCGTGCTGTCGGACATCCTCGACCGCCGCCGGTTTCTCATGGCGATCCAGATCCTGCTGGCCTGCGTCAGCGGTGGCCTGCTGCTGCTGGCCAGGACGAACACGCTGACCGTCGAGTCGCTCGTGGCGCTGACCTTCGTCGGCGGCATCGGCGCGGCGTTGATGGGGCCGACCTGGCAGTCCATCGTGCCCGAGCTGGTGCCCAAGCACGACCTCAAGAACGCGGTCGCGCTGAACTCGCTGGGCATCAACGTGGCCCGTGCGCTCGGCCCGGCCGCCGGCGGCCTGCTGCTTGCCAGCTTCGGCGCCGCCGCGGCCTACGGGGCCGACGTGTTGAGCTATGTGTTCGTCATCGCCGCGCTGCTGTGGTGGAAGCGCCCACCTGCGGTGGACGCCGCCTTGTCGGAGCAGTTCTTCGGCGCTTTCCGCGCCGGTGTTCGCTATGCGCGGTCCAGCGGCGAACTGCACGTCGTGCTGCTGCGTGCGGCGGTGTTCTTCCTGTTCGCCAGTTCGGTGTGGGCATTGCTGCCGCTGGTGTCGCGCCGCATGTTGGGCGGCACGGCCGGCTTCTATGGCGTGATGCTCGGCGCCGTGGGCGCGGGCGCCATCCTGGGGGCGTTGCTGCTGCCCCGGCTGCGCAGCAGGCTGGGCGCCGACGGGCTGGTGCTGCTGTCCTCGGTGCTGGGGGCGGCGGTGATGGCGGCGCTGTCGGTCGCGCCACCGCAGCCAGTGGCCGTGGCACTGATGCTGCTGCTGGGGACGGGCTGGATCATTGCGCTGACGACCCTGAACGGCGTGGCGCAGGCGGTGCTGCCGAACTGGGTGCGCGGGCGCGGCCTGGCCATCTACCTGATGGTGTTCAACGGCGCGATGGCCTGCGGCAGCCTGGCCTGGGGCCTGGTGGCGCAGGCCATCGGCATCCCGTTCACGCTGCTGGCCGGTGCGGGCGGCTGGGTCGCCGTCTCGCTGCTGTTCCACCGCGTCAAGCTGCCCACGGGCGAGGCGGACCTGCAAGCCGCCAACCACTGGCCCGAGCCGCTGCTCACCGCGCCGGTGGCTCATGACCGCGGCCCCGTGGTCATCCAGGTCGAGTACCGCATCCGCAGGCATGACCTGCCGGCCTTCCTGCAGGCGATGCGCCACGTGGAGCGGGAGCGCCGCCGCGACGGCGCCTACGCCTGGGGCGTGGCCGAGCACACCGGCGAGCCGGAGCGCGTCATCGAGTGGTTCCTCGTCGAGTCCTGGGCCGAGCACCTGCGCCAGCACCGGCGCGTCTCCAAGGCCGATGCCGACCTGCAGGCCGAGGCGCTGAAGTTCCACATCGGGCCCGACCGGCCCGCGGTGCATCACTTCCTGGCGCTCGACCTGAAGCCGGGCCGCCCGGCGGCGCCGCCGACCCCGCATGCGCATCACGCCCATGGCTGAGGCGATCACCTCCTCCGTGCTGCGTGCCGACAAGCCGCTGCTGGCCCGGCTGTCGGTGGCGATGTTCGCGATGGTGATGGGCGTCGGCGGCCTGGCCAACGCCTGGGCCGCGGCGCACCGCGCGTTCGGCGTGCCGCTGCTCGTCAGCCAGGGGCTGCTGGCTGCCGCAGTCGTCGGCTTCGCCGTGCTGGCGGCCGCCCACCTGGCCAAGCTCGGCTTCTGCTTTGCCGAGGTGGTGGCGGAGTTCCAGCACCCCGTGCGGTCCAACTTCTTCCCCGCGGTGTCGGTGGCCATGGTCGTGCTGTCCGTTGGCTTGCGCGCCTACGCGCCGCAGGCCGCGCAGCTGCTGTGGGGCGCGGGCGCGGCCCTGCACCTGGTGTTCGCGCTGGCGCTGATCCGGCGCTGGATCCTGCATGCACAGGACGAGAGCGTGTTGACGCCGGCCTGGTTCATTCCCATCGTCGGCAACATCCTGGTGCCGGTCGGCGGCGTACCGCTCGGTCATGTGGAGATCAGCTGGTTCTTCTTCTCCATCGGGCTGATGCTGTGGCTGCCGTTCTTCACCATCGTGCTGCACCGCGTGCTGTTCGTGCCGGCGATGAGCCAGCGCAGCATGCCGACGCTGTTCATCCTGTTGGCGCCGCCGTCCATCGGGCTGTCGGCCTACCTTGCCTTCACCGGCGGCCAGGCCGGCGCGCTGGGTGACCTGCTGTATTGCCTGGCGCTGTTCATCGCCATGCTGCTGGCCAGCCTGGGGCGGCACGTCGCCCATGGCCCGTTCTTCATGAGCTGGTGGGCGATGACCTTCCCCGCTTGTGGGTGGGCGGGCGCAGCCATCGGCTATCACCTGGCACGGCCCTCCACGGCCACCGCGCTGGTGGCCGTCGGCGCGCTTGCGGCGGCCAGCCTCATCGTCACGTGGATCGTCGTGCACACGGTGCGGCACATGGCCAGCGGCGCGGCGTTCCGGGAAGACTGAAGCCATGCATCACCACCGCTCACGCCCACCGGCACGGGCCGCGGCGACCTCCCGATTCACCCTAGCGAGAACGACGATGAAAGACCTTGCCACCACCCATCTCCACCGCACCGCGCCGCTGGCGACGCCAGGCAGCCTCAGCAGCGAGGCGCGCCGTGACCTGAGTGCTGCGCTGAACCAGCTGCTGGCCGACGTCTGGGCGCTGTACCTGAAGACGAAGAATTTCCACTGGCACATGTGGGGCCCGGCCTTCCCGAGCTACCACCAGCTGCTGGATGACCAGTCCGTGCAACTCTTCGCGATGACCGACGTGATCGCCGAACGCGTGCGCAAGCTGGGCGGCAGCACGCTGCGTTCCATCGGCCATGTCGCGCGACTGCAGCGGCTGGCCGACAACGATGCGGAACTCGTGCAGCCCGAAAGCATGCTGGCCGAACTGTGCGAGGACAACGGCCGCCTGGCCGACTGGCTGCGCGCCGTGCACGGCTTGTGCGACGAGCATGGCGACGTCGCCACCGCCAGCCTCATCGAGAACTGGCTGGAGGAAGCCGAGCAGCGCGTGTGGTTCCTGTTCGAGTCGGGCCGGCGCTGAAGGGAGCCCGCATGCAGACACCCCACCACCCGCTGCGGGAGCTGTTCCAGCAGCTCGGTCTACCGGCCGAGCCGCTGGCCATCGACGACTTCATCCGGCAACACCGCGCCGGGTCGGCGGGCTGCCGGCTGCCCGACGCGCCCGTCTGGACGCCGGCCCAGGCGGCGTTCCTGCGCGAGTCCATCGCCGCCGATGCCGACTGGGCCCTGCCCGCCGAATGGCTGCAGCAGGCCCTGTGCGGGCCGGCTCAGGAGCGGATCTTGTAGCCGCGCTGCAGCAGTGCCAGCGCGACGCCCCCGGTCACGACGAACGCCGCCGCGACGATGCTCAGGCTCAGCCACGGCGACACGTCGCTGACGCCGAAGAAGCCGCGGCGGAAGCCGTCGATCATGTAGAAGAACGGGTTCATGTGGCTCACGCCCTGCCAGAAGGCCGGCAGCGAATGCACCGAATAGAACACGCCTGACAGGAAGGTCATCGGCATGATGATGAAGTTCTGGAAGGCGGCCATCTGGTCGAACTTCTCGGCCCAGAGCCCGGCGATCAGGCCCAGCGAGCCCATCAGGCCCGCGCCCAGCACCGTGAAGGCCAGCACCCACAACAGGTTGTCCAGCCCCGGCGGCGCGAACCACACCGTCACCAGCAGCACGCCCGCCCCCACCGCCAGCCCGCGCACGACGGCCGCGCCAACGTAGGCGACGAACCAGGCCAAGGGCGACAGCGGCGTCAGCAGCAGGAACACCAGGTTGCCGGTGATCTTGCTCTGGATGAGGCTGGACGAGCTGTTGGCGAACGCGTTCTGCAGCACGCTCATCATCACGAGGCCGGGGATCAGGAACTGCGTGTAGCCCACGGTGTCGTAGACCTTCACGTGGTCTTCCAGCGTGTGGCCGAACACCAGCAGGTACATCACCGCCGTCAGCACCGGCGCCGCAACCGTCTGGAAGGCGACCTTCCAGAAGCGCAGCACTTCCTTCTTGAACAGCGTGCTGGCGCCGCTCAATGTGTGCCCCGTTCGCGTTTCGCGCTGCCCCGCCACGCGGGAATGAGCCCCTTCGGGCGGCCGTGCGAGGCTCATGCCGCAGCTCCATTCATGATTTCGAGGAACACGTCTTCCAGGTCGGCGCGGCCGATCTCCAGGTCTTCGATGGGCACGCCGGCAGCGCGCAGCGTGCCCAGCGTGGTCTCGACTTCGGCGGCGTCATGCGCCGTCACCTGCACGATGCGCCCGGTGACGCGGGCGCGCGCGGCGATGTCCGGCGGCAGCGCCGCATCCGTCTTGAACCGCAGCATGGTGGAGGCCGTGCCCGCCAGCAGCTGCGAGGTGCGGTCCAGCGCGACGATGCGCCCGGCCTTCAGCATGCCGATGCGCTGGCACAGCGCCTCGGCTTCTTCGAGGTAGTGCGTGGTCAGCAGCACCGCGTGGCCTTCCTTGTTCAGCCGCGCGATGAACTGCCACAGCGTCTGGCGCAGCTCCACGTCCACGCCGGCCGTGGGCTCGTCCAGCACGATGACCGGCGGCCGGTGCACCAGCGCCTGCGCGACGAGCACGCGGCGCTTCATGCCGCCCGACAGCTGGCGCATGTTGGCGTGCGCCTTGTCGGCCAGGCCCAGGTTCTCCAGCAGCTCGTCGATCCAGGCGTCGTTGTTCTTCACGCCGAAGTAGCCGCTCTGGATGCGCAGCGTCTCGCGCACGCTGAAGAAGGGGTCGAACACCAGCTCCTGCGGCACCACGCCCAGCGCCTTGCGCGCGGCGGCGTAGTCGTCCACCACGTCGTGGCCCATGACGCGCACCCGGCCTTCGGTGGCCCGCGTCAGGCCGGCCAACACACTGATCAGCGTCGTCTTGCCTGCGCCGTTGGGGCCCAGCAGGCCGAAGAATTCGCCGGGCTGGATGTCGAAGCTCACGCCATCCAGCGCCTTCAGCTGCCCTCCCCGGTAGGTTTTCTTGACGTTCTCGAAAGCGATGGCGGGAGGCGATGAAGACGGGCTCGGCATAGGCGGCGGATTCTAGAAGTCGCCCCGTTCAGGCCGTCTTTCGCTGCCAGAATGACCTGATGACCCGTGTGCCCCCATGCCCGCTGCCCTTGCGGCCCCGCGCCCGCGCATGCCAGCCGCTCCGCACGGTCGCGCGCTGCTGACATGCCCACGCCCAAACGCCCCCGCCGCACCGCCGAACGCATCCTCGAGGTCACGCTGGACCTGTTCAACGCGTTCGGCGAGCCCAATGTGTCGACGACGCTGATCTCGGCCGAGCTGAAGATCAGCCCCGGCAACCTCTACTACCACTACCCGGCCAAGGACGAGCTGGTCAACGTGCTCTTCGGCCGCTACGAGGCCGAGCTTGGCGAGCTGCTGGCCGCCGCCGACAACGTGCGCCACGTGGAGGACGCCTGGCTGTTCTTCCACATGCTGTTCGAGCTGATCTGGAAGTACCGCTTCCTCTACCGCGACCTGAACGACCTACTGTTCAAGAACCGCAAGCTGGAAACCCATTTCCAGGCCCTGCTCGCCGCCAAGGAGCAGGCCATGCGCCAGCTGTTGTCGGGCCTGCACCTGGGCGGCGCGCTGAAGATGGAGCTGCGCGACGCCACGCCCACCGCCAGCGCGATGGTCGTCGTCGTCAGCTACTGGCTGAGCTACGAATACGTGCGCGACCCGCGCCATGCGCTGGAGCCCGACCGCGCCGGCAGCGCGCTGCTGCGCGGCGCCTTCCACGCTTTGAGCCTGCTGCTGCCCTATCTGGAGCCGGCGTCGCGCGACCACCTCTTCGAGCTCGCCGGCCACTACCAGTCTCATCCCGCACCACCCTGAAGGAGACAAGCGATGGCCAAGTGGACCACCTTCCCGCATGACAACAGCGCCTTCGTCTACACCCCCACCACGCTGAAGAAGCACTGGGCCCGCCTGCACGCCGGTGACGCCGAACCCTTCCCGAAGGACGCCGCCGTCGTGCAGGCCTGGATCGACTTCCACGCCGGCGACTTCCGCGCCGCCTACGACGCCGGCCTGGCCGCGGGCGGGGCCGGCATCACGGTGGCCAACAAGGCCCAGGGCATCTACGCCAACTACCTCGAGAAGAAGGAGAAGGTGAAGCAGGAGATGCTGCTGGAGATTGCCGAGCGCGCCGAAGCCCAGCAGGCCGACGACCCCAAGAACGCCAACGCCTACTACTGGCAGGCCTTCGCGCTGGGCCGCTACGGCCAGAGCATCAGCGTCGCCAAGGCCCTGGCGCAAGGCCTGGGCACCAAGATCAAGACGGCGCTGGAAACCACGCTCCAGTTGGCCCCCAAGCATGCCGACGCCCACATCGCGCTGGGTGCCTTCCATGCGGAGGTCATCGACAAGGTCGGCAAGCTGCTCGGCAAGACGCAAGGCGCCGACACCGCGACGGGGCTGAAGATGTTCGAGCAGGCGCTCAAGCTCAACCCGACCAGCGCCATCGCCATGATCGAGCGCGCCAACGGCCTGGTCATGCTGGAGGGCGACAAGCGCATGGCCGAGGCCGAGTCGCTCTACGCCGCCGCCGCGGCCTGCGAGCCCATGGATGCGATGGAGTTGCTGGACATCGAATCGGCCCGGGCCGAACTCGAGGACTGAGCAACGCCTCGAATCCGCACCCGCCGGGAGGTGCCGGAGGTCACGCGCCGCGCACCCGTGGTTCCGGGGATGCGGGTCCAGGCGTGGCGTCGTAAGCTCCGGCCCACACCTACCCCTGCTGCGAGACAAGCGCCATGAAGTTCCTGATCCCCACCGTCGCCGCCCTGACCGTGTTCGCCGCCCAGGCCGCCAACAACGCCACGCCCGAACAGGCCGAACTGCGCGCCGAATGTGCCAAGAGCTACAGCGACACCAGCAGCGTCGCCATGCCGGTGGCGGCCAACGAATACCAGTTCGTCTATGCCGCCGGCAAGTACAAGGGCGAGGCCCGCCCCGGCAAGCTGCTGCCCTGCACCTCGCAGCAATACGCGGCCTACCTGGACAACAAGGCCGACCCGGCCAAGGTGATGGCGGCCTACCCCACCGCCGCCGGCCGCCCGACGGCCAAGAAGGCCGCCGAAGCCGCGCGCCCCTGAGCCGGCCCGGCCCTCCCGCCAAGGCGCTCCTCGGAGCGCCTTTGTTTTTGCCGCCGCCACGGCCTACTCTTAAAGAGCCATTGGCTTTCAGGAGGTATGCCATGAGAACGCTTGTCGTCGCGGTTGCCACGCTGGTGACCGCCCTTCCCGCCTCGGCCGCGACCACCCCCGCCGACTTCGCCCTGGCTTCGCTGCGCGAGGGCTGCTCGCAAAGCTACGCCAGCTACATCGCCAAATACCCCGCGGGCACCGAAGCACCGGCCTTTGCCGGCGAGCGCATCAAGGGCGACATGCGCTACTACAACGACGCCAAGGCCTGCACCGAAGAGCAGTACGCGGCCTACCTTGAAAAGGCCGACCCCGCCACGGTCGCGCTGGCCCACCCCAGCGCCGCCGGCAAGAAGGCCCCGGCCAAGAAGCCCGCTACGGCCGCACCGGCCAAGCCCAACTAGCCGCGCCGCGCCTCAGCCGGCCTCCTGCCCCCAGGGCATCATCAGCGACAGCAGCAGCAGCTTCTCGAACTCGGGCGCGAAGTTGGCGACGATGGCCTCGGGGTCGGGGCACAGCCCGGCATCGGTGATGAGCCCGAACTGCACGCGGCCGGCGTAGGTCAGGATGCTGACGCCCATGCCGATGTCGCCCGACTGCGGCACCCAGAACATCACCTTCTCCACCGTCGAGCCGCAGAACTTGAGCGCCTCGGCGGGCCCGGGCACATTGGTCATGACGGCCGTTGCCTTCTTGGCGAACAGATTCAGCATCGCGTGCTGCACAGGCTTGATGAGCAAGCCCGCCACCGACAGCAGCCCGAACGCCATCACCGGCTGGAAGCTGCCCTTGAGTTCGTTCATGCGGGCACGCACCGAGAACAGCCGCTCCACCGGGTTGGCAATGCCGATGGGCAGCACCAGCGGCACCAGGCCGAAGCGGTTGCCCAGCTGCCAGGCCTGTTCCAGCGGCCGCAGGTTCACCGGCACCATCGCGCGGATCTCCTTGCCCGCCGGGTCTTCGCCGCGCTCGGCCAGGTAGCGCCCGATCGCGCCCGCGGCGCAGGCCAGCAGCACGTCGTTGATGGACGCGCCCAGCGCCTGGCCGACGACCTTGACCTCGTCCAGCGACAGGCTGTCGTCCCAGGCCACCGCCTTCTTCGCGCCGGGCTTGCCCTTGAGCCGGGTGTGCGAGTCGTCCGCCATCAGCGCGAAGGCCGCCACGTCGGACACCGCCTGGTACCCCATGCGCGCCATTTCCAGCGACGAGTCCACCGGCGTGTGCTCGCCCATCGCCAGGTCCACGCCCTTGGCGGCCCCCTTGCCGGTCAGGCCGATGGCCTTCACGGCCATGTTCGTCATGGGCCGCAGGAAGGCGTCCAGCAACCACCCGGCTTCGTCGGGCTCTTCCTTGGGCGCGCGCCGTGGCGGTGCCTTGCCGCCATCGGTGATGGACAGCATCACCGCGATCAACGCGATGCCGTCGGCAATGCAATGGTGAACGCGCGCGATCAGGGCGCTGCTGCCGTCGCCCATGTCCTCGATGAGCTGGAACTGCCACAGCGGGTGATCGGGGTGCAACGGCTGCGTGCACAGCTCGGCGACACGCTCGCGCAGCACATCGTCGCGGCTCTGGCCGCGCAGCGGCAGCGGTACCTCGGCGACGACGTGGCGGGCGATGTCGAAATCCTTGTCGACCACCCACTGCGCGCCCAGCAGCGAGTCCTCCACCACCCGCTGGCGAAAGCGCGGGTACTGCAGCAGCCGCTCGGCCACGCGCTCGCGCAAGGCCGCCAGCGTGATGCCGGGGCGGATAGACCAGACCCCGACGATCATCATCAGGTTGGCCTCGGTGTCCATGCGCAGCCAGGCCGTATCCACCCTGGACATTCGTTCGCTGCTGGCAGCCATGTGTCTCCTCGGAATCGCTTTTTGCCGGGCCTAAACTCGTCGGCTCGTCATTCGATTGTGACCACATCGAACCCGCCGGGCCTGTTCGCGCAACGGCACCGGGCGCCAGCCGCCCGGCTACCGTCGCGTTAACAAGCCCCCTCAGCCTGGAGACTCTCGTGAGCCTGAAAGACCAATTCGAAGCCGCCGTCGCCGACTCTAAAACCCTGCCCGAACGGCCCGACAACATGACCTTGCTGAAGATCTACGCGCTCTACAAGCAAGGCAGCGCGGGGGACGTCGACGGCAGCCGCCCCGGCTTCACCGACCTGGTGGGCCGCGCCAAGTGGGACGCCTGGAACGAGCTGAAAGGCACGTCGAGCGACGACGCGCAGCAGCAGTACATCGATCTGATCGAGTCGCTGAAGTAGGCGCTCCGGCGTTCCGCCACCGCCGGCCCGGCGCGACGTCAGGCCGGCTTTTTCTTGCCCGGCGCCGGCTGCTCGGCCGCCAACAATGTGTCCAATTCTTTCTGGATCTCGGCCTCGATCGTCGCCTTGAAGGCCCCCAGCAGAAAGCCCAGCTGCGCCACCACCTCGAAATGGCGGGCCGACACGGTGAGCGCCCCCTTCACGCCGGAGCGGGTGAATTCCACGGTGTCCTCGTCCCCGCCCTCATGGACGGTGCAGGCCATGTCGAACTTCTGCTCGAGCCGCTCGGCCCATTGGCTGGCGATTTCGCGGGCGCGCGGCAGGCCCAGCGCGTGGTCTCGGTGGATGCGGATATCGGCCACGGCGGCCCTCCTGGTGATGAGCGCCGCACTCTAAGCCAGAAGCCTTGCGTAACACCCGGCACGCCAAATTGACCGCATACTCTGCCGCTCAAAAAGTCTGGCAAAAGCCAGCCTCAGCCCTGGGAGGAACCATGCGCTCCGCCGACCTCATCCCCACACTCACCAGCCCGGATCCGCTCAGCAACGGGATGGCGCAGATGCGTGCCGCTCGGCCCGACCACCAGCAGGCCGTGTACTGGTTCGGCATCGCGGCGGACGCAGGCAACGCCGAGGGCCTGGCCATGCTCGCCTACTGCCAGCTCGAAGGGCTGGGCCTGCCGCGCGATGCCACCCAGGCGCGCCAACGGCTGGAGCGGGCCGTGGCGCAGGGAAGCTTGACGGCGAAGTTCCACCTCGCTCGCTCGCTGGTGGCCGGCTGGGGTGGCCCCATCGAGCCGGCGCGCGGGCTGGCGCTCTACACCGACGCCGCCGCCCAAGGCCATGCCGATGCCACCTTCAACCTCGCCTGCTGCCTGGAATCCGGTTGGGGTTGCCAGGTCGACACACTGGCCGCCAAGGCGCTCTTCATGCGCGCCCGGGCGCTGGGCAGCCCCCTGAGGTCGCCCGGCCTGCTCATCCACCAACGCGAGGTGGATGCCGTGCGCGACCTGGCGCGGCGGTTCGAGCGGGGTGGCCGCCTGGCCGAGCGCCTGCGGGAGCGGCAGATCGAGATCGAGCTTGTCAACAACCTCATGCAACAGCCCCGCCGCAAGAGCCACAGAAGCCGGCTCATGCAGCGGCTGGCCAAGGCCGGCGCCTTCATATCGGCGGTCGCCTCCGCGGCCGTGGGCACGCTGACCGACATGGTGGGCCGGCGTGGGCGGCGGGAGCTGGCGCATGATGCCGGTCCCACGACCATCCACTGACCATGCCCTTTCGCGCGCCCCTGACCGCCCACTTCCACGACATCGGCCCCATCGTCTACGGCTGCATGGCCCTGGGCGGCGACTGGGGCGGCAGCCCCATCACCGAGGCCGACATCGCCCAGGCGCACGCGGCTGTCGAGGCCGCGCTGTCCATCGGCATCCAACTGTTCGACCATGCCGACATCTACCGCCGCGGCAAGGCGGAGACGGTCTTCGGCGAACTGCTCAAGCGCGACGCCGGCCTGCGCGCCCGGGTGCGGCTGCAGAGCAAATGCGGCATCCGCTTCGCCGACGACGCCAACGTCGGCCGCTATGACCTCAGCGCCGACTACATCGAGCACAGCGTCGACGGCATCCTGCGGCGCCTGGGCGTGGAGCACATCGACATCCTGCTGCTGCACCGCCCCGACCCGCTGATGCAGCCCGCCGAGGTCGCGCGCGCCTTCGGCCGGCTCAAGGCCGCCGGCAAGGTGGGGCACCTGGGCGTGTCCAACATGCACGCCGGGCAGATGCGCTGGCTGCAGTCGGCGCTCGCCGAGCCGCTGGTCGCCAACCAGCTGGAGATCAGCCTGGCCAAGTTGGATGCCATCGACGCGGGCACCACCTTCAACGACCCGCAGGCCGCCACGCGCCCTGGCGCGATGGCCTGGGCCGGCACGCTGGAGTACGCGCAGCAGCACGGCGTGCAGTTGCAGGCCTGGGGGTCGCTGGCGCAGGGGCGGTTCAACGACCCCGCAGCCTCGGCGGCCGCCAAGGTCGTGCACGAGATTGCCGAGACGCACCGCACGACGGCCAACGCCGTGCTGCTGGCCTGGCTGCTGCGGCACCCGGCCGGCATTCAGCCGGTCATCGGCAGCGGCAATGCGGAGCGCATTCGCGCCTGCGGCGATGCCGTGAAGATCCAGCTGAGCCGGGAGGAGTGGTACCGGCTGTATGTGGCGGCGCGGGGGCAGGCGCTGCCATGAGCGCCGAACTTCCCGTTCAATCGATAGCGGCAATCGCCACTGTCGTTGCGGCGTTAATAGCCGGAGCGATTGCTTTCGTTAACCTCACGTTGACCAAGGAACAGAAGACTTCTGAATTCCGGCAAGCCTGGATCGACGCGCTGAGGGAAGACCTTGCTCAGTTCCTTGCTGCAGCCCGGGCATTCACCCGCGCCATAGAGGCTCTGCACACGCTTGGTCCAGATTACGACACCAAATATCCACTGAATATCAGCGCCTCAAAGATTAGCGAACTCCGATACCAAGCAGCTGAAACATTCAGTCGAATCCAACTCAGATTGAATCCCGATGAACCGGAGCATGTCGAATTGCTGCGCCTTTTGCGTCGGGCAATTGATGAGCAGAATGCGGCGCTTGCTGCCAAAGCGACGGACATTGGCCCAACGATGAGAGCAATAGAGGCTGCAACCTCATACGCTCAGCCGGTGCTGAAACGAGAGTGGACTCGAGTAAAGCGCGGAGAACTGCCGTTCCGAGTCGCGCGGAATTGGGTTGCACCGATCATCGTCATGCTCTCAGTAGCATTCGTTCTGTTTTTGCTGGCCGGCAAGTTCAAGATTTGACGCCAAGCGCCGCTTCTATGAGCTACACACCATCGGCTGCCTCGGATGCAGCCTCGCCATCGTCAGCACGTCTTCAAACACGCCGTTGCGCAGCGCATAAGCCCTGAGCCGGCCTTCCGGCGCGAAGCCGTGGCGCTCGTAGAGCCGGATGGCGCGCTGGTTGTCGTGGAAGACGGTGAGTTCGATGCGCAGCACCTGGGCCCAGTTGTCGGCGTAGTCCAGCAGGGCCGTCATCAGCGCGTTGCCGACGCCCTGCCCCTGCGCCGACGGTGACACGGAGATGCCCAGCATCATCGCGTGGCGCCGCCGCAGTTGCGGGCCGACGGGGTGCAGCCCGGCGCTGCCCACCGCGTGGCCGTCGCGTTCGGCGATGAGCATCAGCTCGGGCGAGCCCGGCACCGGCGGCGCGCTCAGGCGCTGCTGCCACGCCTCCACGTTGGCGTAAGGCAGTTGCAGCAGGCCGGGGTAGACGTCGGGGTCGGCCAGCTGCTCGGCCATGACGGCGGCATCACTGGGGCGGACTCGGCGCAGGGTCAGCGTCATGCGGGTCTCCTTGAACCCGCAAGTTAGCACGCCGGGCCTCGCGCGCCAGCGGCTTCAGCGCCTCAACGGCCGCGTGGAACTTCGCCCAGTCGCGGCCCTCGCGTTCGAACAGGCGCACGAAGGCCGGTACGAGTTCGTCGTACGCGGCCAGGATGGCGAAGTTGGCGTTGTTGGCGCGCTGGAACCAGGCTTCAAAGCCCGGCGCTTCCGTCTTGGCACGCTCGCGCAGTTCGGCCATGACGGCGGCCTTGGCCGCCGCGCGTTGGCCGGCCGGGCCGTCGTACACGGCCTGCAGCTTCAAGCGCCCCTCGCGTGCCAGCTTCAGGAAGGCCGCGCGGCGTGACCGCCCGGCCTCGAAGGCGGCCAAGGCCTCGGGCCTGGCGGCCAGCCACTGGCGCGCGCCGATCAGCTCGACGGCGCTGGCATAGGCCTCGTTGAAGCCGGTGTCGTCGCCGACGTAGACGCGCTGGTGGGCCAGCTCGTGGAAGATCATGGCCGCCAGCTCACCGTCCGGGTAGCGGATGAAGGTGTTCAGCAGCGGGTCGCCGCCCAGCAGCCTGCTCCAACCCAGCGTGGAGTAGGCGGGAATGGCCTGCACCTGCACCTCCCAGCCCTCGGCCTTCAGCGCCTCGGCGCGCTTCTTGGCTTCGTCGAGGTTGAACCAGCCCTGGTAGCCGGCGCAACCCATCAGCGGATAGCACCAGGTCTTCAGCGTGAAGCCGAACTCCGGCGCGGCGATGACGTTCCAGACCGCCGCCGGGCGGTGCAGGTCGGCATAGCGGCGGTAGCTGTTGTTGTCGGGCAGGGCCAGCTGCGCGGTGGCGTAGTCGCGCAGCTGCTGTGACAGCCGCAGGCGCTCGGCGAGGTCGGTGGGCGTCGCCGGGTCGGCCAGCCAGTCCGCCACCGGCCTGGCGGCGCGCGTGATGCCGAGGTGCCCACCCGCCGCCTGGCTCCAGTGGCCGATGGCGCTGCAGCCCCCGAGCAGCAGCAACGACGCCGACAGCAGCAGGCGCTGGATCAAGCCAGTTCCACTTGAACCAGGCAGTCGTAGAAGGCCGGCGCCTCGCCCATGTCGGTCAGGCGCTGGTGCGTGACCTCGTTGACGTTGGTGCCCTGCACGCCCAGCTTGCGCCACCACACGCCCAGACCGTTGACGACGCCGGGCCGCGCGCGCTTGCTGACCTTGAGCGTCGCGACGTAGCGGCCACGGTCGTTGAAGGCCGCCACGCGGGCACCGTCGGCCAGCTGGCGGGCAGCAGCGTCGTCGGCATGCATCTCGATGATGGGCTCGCTCTCGATATCGCGCAGGCTCTTCACGTTGACGAAGCTGCTGTTCAGGAAGTTGCGCGCCGGCGGCGAGATCATGGCCAGCGGGTAGCGCGCGGCCAGCTCGGGTGCGCTGGCGGTGCTCTCGTAGTTGGGCACGTAGTCGGCACCGGCGGCCTGCGCGCGGCCGTTGGGCGTGCGAAAGCCGCCGTTGGCGAACGGCGCGTCGGGAATGGGCAGCGGCTGCCAACCCTGTTCGCGCAGCAAGGCCATGTCGATATCGGCCGTGAAGGCCTGGGCGGCCAGCTGCTCGTCGGTGTCGGCGAAGCACGGGTCGCTCAGGCCCATGGCCGCCGCCAGCTCGCGGAAGATCTGCGTGTTGGTCTTGGCCGCGCCCAGCGGCTCAATAGCGGGCTGGTTCATCAGCACGTCGGTGTGGCCGTAGCTGGTGTGCACGTCCAGGTGTTCCAGCTGCGTGGTGGCGGGCAGCACGTAGTCGGCCAGGTCGGCCGTGTCGGTCATGAAGTGCTCCAGCACGACGGTGAACAGATCCTCGCGCTGGAAGCCCTTCACGACCTTGGGCGACTCGGGTGCCACGGCGACCGGGTTGCTGTTGTAGACGACCAGCGCCTCGATGCGCGGGCCGAACTCGGGCGATGCGGGCGCCAGCAGCGCATCACCGATGGTGCTCATGTTGACCATGCGCGGCGTGCGGCCCTGCAGCAGATCGGGGCGTTCCAGGTTCGGGTTCTTGAACGGCGCGTTCCAGCCCGACGCCGACAGCAGCATGCCGCCGCTCTCGTGCCGCCACGCACCGGTCAGGCAGGGCAGCAGCGCGATGAGGCGCACCGCGTTGCCGCCGCCGCGCACGCGCTGCATGCCGTAGTTCAGGCGGATGGCGGCGGGCTTGAGGGTCGCATAGTCGCGCGCCAGGCCGCGCACCTCGTCGGCACTGATGCCACAGGTCTCGGCGACACGCGCCGGCGGCCAGGCCAGCGCCTTCGCGCGCAGCTCGTCCCAGCCGTCGACGTGATGGGCGATGTAGTCGTGATCCAGCCAGTCGTTCTGGATGAGTTCGTGCATCAGGCCCAGCGCCAGCGCGCCATCGGTGCCCGGCAGCACGGCGATGTGCTGGTGGCATTTGTCGGCGGTCTCGGTCTTGCGCGGGTCGATGCAGATCAGCTTGGCGCCGTCGCGCTTGGCCTGGTTGGCATAGGTCCAGAAATGCAGGTTGGACGTGATGCTGTTGCTGCCCCAGATGACGATGAGCTTGGCGCCCGCGAAATGGCGCGTGTGCATGCCCAGCTTGTGGCCGTAGGTGGCGGCCAGGCCCGCGCCGCCGGCCGAGGCGCAGATGGTGCGGTCCAGCCGCGCGGCGCCCAGCGCGTTCCACAGCCGCCCGGCCATGGCCTCGCCCTGGATCAGGCCCATGGTGCCGGCATAGCTGTAGGGCTGGATGGCCTGTGGATCACGCGCGGCGATGGCTTTGAGCTTGGCCGCGATGTCGGCGATGGCCTCGGCCCAGCTCACCTGCACGAAGGCCGGCGCCTCGGTCTTCTTGCTGACACGCTTGAGCGGATGCAGCAGGCGCTCGGCGTGATAGGTGCGCTCGGGGTAACGCGAAACCTTGGTGCACAGCGCGCCATGCGTGTTGGGGTGCTCGGCGCGGCCCTGGACCTTGATGACGCGTTCGTTCTCGACGGTGACCTGCAGCGCGCAGGTGTCGGGGCAATCGTGGGGGCAGGCGCCGAAGACGGTACGGGTGGTCATGGCAATCGCGGGGCTGGAACAACCCCGCGATTGTCTCAACAGAAGGCGTGAGCGGGCGTGCGCGGCCCGCTCGCCCCTGCTCAGAGCTGGCTCATGCCGCCGTCGGCAATGATCTCCGTGCCGACGATGAAGGCCGACTCCGGCGCGCTGAGGTGCAGCACGGTGGCGGCAATCTCCTCCGGCGTGCCGAAGCGGCCCAGCGGAATCTGGCTCTGGATCTGCGCGGCAACCGTCTTCAGCGTCTCGTCATCGAAGCCCAGCTTGCCGTACAGCGGCGTGGCCACCGGGCCGGGGCTGACGACGTTGACCCGCGCGCCCTGCGGCAGCAGCTCGGCCGACAGCGTCTTGGCCAGCGAGATCAGCGCGGCCTTGCTGGCGGCGTAGATGGCCGAGTTGGGCATGCCGATGCGGGCGTTGATGGAGCCGTTCAGCACGATGGACGCGCCCTTGGCCAGCACCGGGCGCAGCGCCTGGATCAGGAAGAAGGCGCCCTTGGCGTTGGTGTCGAAGGTGCGGTCCCACAGGTCCTCGCTCGCGTCGGCCAGCGATGCGAACTCGGCCATGCCGGCGTTGACGAACACGGCGTCCAGCTGGCGGCCGGCGGCGGCCAGCTGCGCGCCGAGCGCACGGGCGCCGGCCACGTCGGACGCGTCCAGCGCGACGAGCTCGAAGCCTTCGGCCACATGCTGCTTGCCCGGGCGGGCGGTGACGATGACATGGGCGCCTTCGGCCTGGAAGGCGAGCGCGGTGGCGAGGCCGATGCCGGAGGTGCCGCCGGTGACGAGGACGGTCTTGCCAGTGAAACGGGAGGTCATGATGCGGTTCCTTTCGTGTCGAGTTGAGCGGCTTGTTTGCCGTGGACTCGATACTCGGCCGCCTCCCCTCTTTTGACGTCCGGCCGCGCTGGCCGACTCGTGCAAGGCTTTCGAACATGCTCAGTGACGACGAGATCCAGCTGATGGAAGCGATCGGGGCCAGCGGCAGCCTGACGCGCGCGGCGGCCGCGCTGGGCAAGGCGCCGTCCACCGTCTCCTACACGCTGCGCCAGATCGAGGGCCGCTTCGATGCGCTGCTGTTCGACCGCCGCCGCTACCGCCTGCAGCTCACGCCCGCAGGCCAGTTGCTGGTGCGCGAGGCGACGCGCCTGCGCGACGACATGCAGCGCCTCACGCGCCGCGTCACACAGGTGGCCAAGGGCTGGGAGGACCGGCTCTGGCTCGTCACCGACGAGATCATCGAGTTCGGCACGCTGCTGCCGGTGATTCAAGACTTCGACCGGCTCGACTCGGGCGTGAGCCTGCGCGTGACGCACGAAGTGCTGGGCGGCACCTGGGAGGCCCTGGCCGAAGGCCGCGGCGACCTGGTCATCGGCGCCACCAACGAGCCGCCCGCCGGGCTGGGCGTGCAGTGGCGTGAGCTGGGGCAGATGCGCTGGGTGTACGCCGTGTCGCCGCGCCATGCGCTGGCCAAGGTCAAGACGCCGCTGACCGCCGCACAGATGCAGCCGCACCGCGCCGTGGTGGTGGCCGACACCTCACGCCGCAGCGACGGCCGCGCCTACGGCCACGGCGCCGGGCAGGCACGGCTGGCCGTGCCCAGCATGGCCGCCAAGATCGCCGCGCAATGTGCGGGCCTGGGCGTGGGCTGGCTGCCCGAGGCTCGCGTGGCCTCGCTGCTCGCGCGCGGCGAGCTGGTGGAGAAGAAGGTCGCCGTGCCGCGCGAGCCCAACACGCTGTACCTGGGCTGGCGCGCGGGCGACGGCCGGGCGCTGGCCTGGTGGCTGGAACGGCTCAACGAGCCCCGGCTGTGCCAGCGGCTGGTGGACGGCGTGGACGCCTACGCCTGACGCCGCTGCGTGCCGGCCGGCAGGGCTGCGGCGGGTGCCCATGGTGAATACGCTAGGCAGCCGATGAAGCTCCCGCAATGATGATGCGCCTGGCCCACGCGCCGGCCCGGCGGTGGGCCGCCGCGCGCCTCTGGCGACCACAACATCCATAAATCCCCAGGAGACTTTGTTGACCCGCGTTCACATCCAGGATCTCAGCATCCGCTTCGGCCACCATGAGGTCATCCAGCACCTCGACCTCGACGTCCACAGCGGCGAGTTCCTCGTGCTGCTGGGCCCGTCGGGCTGCGGCAAGTCGACGCTGCTGCACACCATCGCCGGCCTGAACCCGGTCAGCGGCGGCAGCATCCACATCGGCGAGCAGGACGCGACGCACGCCGAGCCCAGCCAGCGCGGGGTGGGCATGGTGTTCCAGAGCTATGCGCTCTACCCCAACATGACGGTGCGCGAAAACCTCGCGTTCCCGCTGAAGATGGCCAAGACGCCGCCGGCCGAGCTGGACCGGCGCGTGGCCGCCGCCGCCGACATGCTGCAGCTGGGCCCCTTGCTGCAGCGCCGGCCCGGCCAGCTCTCCGGCGGGCAGCGCCAACGCGTGGCCATCGGCCGCGCCATCGTGCGCGAGGCCAAGGTGCTGCTGCTCGACGAGCCGCTGTCCAACCTCGACGCCAAGCTGCGCACCGACCTGCGCCGCGAGCTCAAGACGCTGCACCAGCGCCTGGGCAACACGATGATCTACGTCACCCACGACCAGGTGGAGGCCATGACGCTGGCCACGCGCATCGTCGTCATGCACCAGGGCGTCATCCAGCAGATCGGCACACCGGCCGAGGTCTACGACAGGCCGAAGAACCTGCGCGTGGCGGGCTTCGTCGGCTCGCCGGCCATCAACCGCATCGACGGCCAGGTGGGCGAAGGCGGCCGCTTCGTGTCGCCCGCGCTCACGCTGCCGCTGCCGGCGGCGCTCGCCGCGCGCCCGCTGGGTGAGGCGCTGACGCTGGCCGTGCGGCCCGAGAACGTCCGGCTGGGCGCCGAGCAGCCCTTCCCCGCCGACATCCAGCTCATCGAGCCGCTGGGCAACCAGCACGTCGTCTGGATGGGCAGCGGCGGCGCTTCCGTCTCGGCGGTGCTGCCGGGCCAGCCGCAAGTGGCCGACGGCACGACGGTGCGCTTCGGCTTCGACGCCGATCGCACGCTGTGGTTCGACGCGACCGGCGACCGCCTGGACGTGTGAAATCCCCCCGGGAGGCGACCAGGGTTGGCAGGCGCCGACAATAACTGATGCGCAGACCTCTGATCGGCATCAAAACTGGAACAGTGCGTTCCATGGTTCAGCTCTTTTGATCTCAGGGGGAACCCTGATGTGCCAGACCGTGCGAGGCCGTCATGGGACGACCGCACACCGGGCCGCCGAACCGGCGACCCAAAAGCAAATCGAAAGACGAGACCATGAAGTACAAGACCCTTGCACTCTCCGCACTGGCCCTGGCCGCCAGCTCCGCCGCGATCGCCCAGTCTTCGGACACGCAGGTATCGCTCTACGGCATCCTCGATGCCAACGTGCAGGTGCTCGATGGCATCTCCAACCAGACCCGCGTGCAGTCGGGTGGCCTGTCGGGCTCGCGCTTCGGTATCCGCGGCACTGAAGACCTCGGCGGCGGCCTGAAGGCGTTCTTCACGCTGGAATCCGGCATCAACGTCGACGACGGCACCAACGGCCAGAACGCCTTCTGGGGCCGTCAGGCCTTCGTCGGCCTGGGCACCGCCTACGGCAAGGTGTCGCTGGGCCGTCAGTACGGCAGCGTCTACACGCTGACCAATGAGTTCAGCCAGTTCTCCAACGTCGGCACCGGCGCCAGCACGGCCGTCATCGGCGGCTTCGGCGGCTACGAGCCCGTGCGCGGCGGCAGCGCGTCGGCCACCGGCAACGGCGGCCCGGCCCGCGTGAACAACTCGATCAAGATCGAATCGCTGAACTACGGCGGCTTCAGCGCCGGCGCACTGTGGGGCATGGGCGAAGTGGCCGGTGACACCAACGGCACCCGCGTCGCCGACGTCTATGGCCGCTACACCGCCGGTGGCCTGGACGTGATGCTGTCCCTGGTCGACGACAAGGCCGACGCCTTCGGCCAGAACGTGCGCACCATCTCGGCAGCAGCCGCCTACGACTGGAACAACTTCCGCTTCAACGGCGGCGTGATGCAGGTCAACGACCGCAACGCAACCGACCTGGACGGCAAGGGCTACTGGGTGGGCGCCAGCTACCGCACCGGCCAGCACGTGTTCAAGGGCCAGTACGTCGAGAGCAAGAACGACGGCGCCCTGGCGGACGGCAAGACCCAGGCCTTCGGCGTGGGCTACCAGTACGACCTGTCCAAGCGCACCGCGCTGTACAGCTCGCTCACCCGCTTCAAGAACGACGGCGTGGGCTATGTCAGCCGCGCGGCCGGCACCATCCCCGTGGGCCTGACCGATGCCAACAACCGCAACCTGACCGAGCTGGTGGCCGGCATCCGCCACAGCTTCTGATCGACGTCTGAAGTCCCTGGGCGCGATCCCTCCCTCCGCGCCCACTTGGCCCACCCTGTGAAGGGTGGGCCTTTTTGTTGGCGCCGCCCGGGCACCGCTTGCCACGGCAGCCGGCAGTCAGGTGTGTTCCGGCAACCACAAATGACGTTAGGCGTTGTCATGCAAACCTGCTGGAATCGGGGCATCGCACGACGCGCATCCCCCGGCCCACACCGCCACCGTCAATGCCCGCTCCAGCCCAACCCTTGCGCCTGCTTGCCGCGCTGAGCCTGCTGATCCCGCTGCTGGCCCCCGCCCAGACGCCGGCTCCACCGCTGAACGACGCCGAGCGCGCGCGGCGCGACGCAGAGAAGGTGCTGAGCTTCATCAAGTTCCAGCCCGTCAAAACCAAGCCCGCCAACGAAGCGGCCGACAAGCCGCGCCGGCCGACGCCGCCCACACCGCTCGCGCCGGGCCAGGCAGCGACCACCCCGCCCGTCCACGCGAAAGCTGCGGCGCAGCAGGCCGAGGCCGGCGCCGCGATGACACCCAGCGCGCTGCCCACCGCATCCGCCCCCTCGTCGCTGCCACCGCAGGCCCAGACGGCCTCGGGCTACACCGCCCCGGCCGCGGCCGTCAGCGAGCCCGAGCCGGACGCCGACGACGGTGAAGCCGAGCTGCAGATCCAGCATTTCGTCAGCCCGGTATTGCCGCCCTCGGTGCAGAAGACCCTCGGCAGCGGCACACGCAAGGTGGTCATGCGCTTCACCGTGCAGCCGAGTGGCGCCGTGAGCCAGGCCGCCCCGGCCGAAGACGACGTGCCGGCGCGGCTGGTCCGCCCCGCCACCGAGGCGATCATGCAATGGCGCTTCGCGCCACTGCCGCACGCGCGCACGGTGGACGTCGAGATCGCCTTCAAGCGCGACTAGGACCACTCGCGCCGTCGCACCGTCGCGCCGCTGCACTTGACACGCGGGCGTCACCGACGCTCGGAAGAATCGCGGGCTTTTTGCACTCCCCGGATTCCTCTGCCATGCATCGCCCGACGCCCGCCCTTCCCCGCCTCCGTGCCCTCACCATGGCCGTCTCGGCCGCACTGGCTCTCGCAGGCTGCGGCGGCGGCGGTAGCGATGAGGCCGACCCGACCGTCGCGCCGGCCGCCGAGCCCGCCGGGCTGGGCAGCGCCGACAGCGCGCCACTGCCGCCGACGACCGCCTATGTGGACAGCGGCGCCACCAACAGCCGCAGCAACCCCTGCAACGTGACGCTCGACACCAACGCCGGCGTGCGCGTGCTGCAGGGCTTCCTGGACGTGTGGACGCCCAGTTCGCTGGTCGTGGACGCGGGCGTCACGCTGGCCGCCGCCAACGGCTGCAACGCCGTCACCGCCTCGACGTGGACCGGCATCCCGGGCGACACGACGGACGGCGCGGTCAAGAACGCCACCGTGCATGCCGCCAACATCGACTACGTCAAGACCGTGACGAAGGCGCGCACGGCCGCGCAGGCCCTGGCCGCCTACCTGGACGACCGCCGCGGCAAGGGCTTCAGCGTCAGCGACGGCATGGGGCCGCTGACCAGCCTGTGGCGCACCGGCGCGCAACAGACCAGCACGATCGCCAGCGTCGACGCCACGCAACCGCTGGCCACGGCGGTCAGCGACGGCGGCAACAACACCGGCGTGGGCTCGGCCACCAACACCGACCTGGGCCTGGCGGTGGACTTCATCAACAACATCGCCGACGGCTCCACCGAACCGCCCAAGCGCTTCTACAAGTACGCACGGCCCTGGCGCTGGAGCAGCGACGTGAAGGTCGTGCCGGCGCTGGAGTCGGCCAAGAGCACGACGCCGGCCACCGACGGCGGCTTCCCCAGCGGCCACACGGCCGAGGCCTGGCGCGACACGCTGGCCATGGCCTACCTGGTGCCGCAGCGCTTTCAGGAGCTGGTGGCGCGCGCGATGGAGATGGGCGAGAACCGCATCCTCGCCGGCATGCATTCGCCGCTGGACGTCATGGGCGGCCGCGTGCATGCCACCGCCGTCGTCGCCTACAGCCTGAGCAACGCCGCCTACTACACCACCACCGTCAAGGCCGCGGCCTACCGGCAGGCCCAGAACTACCTGATGGGCAAGGCCGGCGCTGCCGACTTCAACGCGCTCAACACCTACGCGCACACGGCCAAGACCAGCGACACCGCACAGGCCGACTACGACCGTTTCGCCGACCGCGCCGCCAACAAGGCCGCCTACCAGCAGCGCCTGACCTACGGCCTGGCGCGCATCAACACCGCCGGCGTGGCGGCCACCGTGCCCAAGGGCGCGGAAGTGCTGCTGGAAACGCGCCTGCCCTACCTCAGCGCCGAGCAGCGCCGCGTCGTGCTGAAGACCACCGCGCTGGACTCCGGCTACCCGCTGGGCAACGACAGCGAGGGCTGGGGCCGCCTGAATCTGTTCGCCGCCGCCGACGGCTACGGCGCCTTCAACGGCGACGTGACGGTGACGATGGATGCGGCACTGGGCGGCTTCTCGGCCACCGACAGCTGGCGCAACGACATCGCCGGCAAGGGCCGCCTCAGCAAGGCCGGCACCGGCACGCTGCGCCTGGCCGGCGCCAACACCTTCAGCGGTGGCGCCCTCGTCACGGCGGGCACGCTGGCGGCCGACTCGACGGGCGCGCTGGGCGCGGGTGATGTCTACGTGAAGGGCGGCACGCTGGAAGCCGCGGCGGCCGGCACCGTCAACATCGGCGGCGCCTACACCCAGGCCAGCGGCACGCTGAAGCTCGTGATGAGCAGCGCCACCAACGGCAGCCTGAAGGTCGGCGGCAACGCCGTCATCGTCGATGGCGGCCTGAGCATCGCCTTCGCCAATGGCTACAAGCCTGCCGTCGGCGACACCCTGACCGTGCTGGCCACCACCGGCCAGCGCGGTGGCCGCTTCGCGCAGGTCAGCGTGGCCGGCTTCAGCAAGGTCACGACCAACTACACGGCCAATGGCGTGACGGTGCGTCTGGACGGCGTCTGACGCCGCGCGGCTGAAGCAGCGGCGGCGCCACCGCCGCCGCCGCTCAGCCTTCTTTGTAGATCCGCACCCAGTCGACCAGCATCCGTGCCGGCAGCGGCGTCGTCGCGTCGGGCGCGCCGGGCCAGTCGCCGCCGATGGCCAGGTTGAGGATGACGAAGAACGGTTTCTCGAACGCCCAGGTGCCGGCAGCGGGGATGTCGGCGGGCGTCAGGCGGTGGTACTGCACACCGTCGACGTACCAGACGATCTCGTTGGGCCGCTTGACGATGGCGTAGGTGTGGAAGTCGCCCTCCACCGGCTTGCCGAAGTCGTAGGGCTTGCCGATGCCCTGTGCGCCGGAATAACCCGGGCCATGAGCGGTGCCGTAGGTGCTGTTGGGCGTCTGGCCAACGAACTCCATGATGTCGATCTCGCCCGAGGCCGGCCATTGCCCGGTCTGGCCCAGGCTCCAGAACGCCGGCCAGATGCCCTTGCCGGCCGGCAGCTTCATGCGGGCCTCGACCTTGCCGTAGGTGAAGTTGACTTTGCCGCTGGTGTGGATGCGGGCCGAGGTGTAGTCGCAGGGCTTGCCGTTCCAGCAGGGGCCGGCAGCCGCGGCCTTCTCGGCCGTGATGACGAGCATGCCGTTGCCGTCCAGCTGCGCGTTGCGCGGGCTGGCCGTGTAGTACTGGAACTCGTGGTTGCCCCAGCCGCTGTTCTCGGCGTTGCCGAGGTCGTAGTTCCAGGCCTTGCTGTCGGGCACGGTGCCGGCGGCGCCGTTGAACTCATCGCTCCAGACCAGCGTCCAGCCGCTGGCGGGCGCGGCGGGTGTCGCCGCCGTGGCCGAGCCGCCACCGCCGCCACAGGCGGTCAGCGCGAAGGCCAGGGCGGGCAGGGCGTAGCGCCAGCGGCGCGGCGGGGTCATCGGTGTCATCGCTGTTGTCTGCGGTGTTCTCGTTGTCTGTTCAGCCGCGCCAGTTGTTCAGGAATTCGCGGTACCAGGCTGCGCTGGCCTTGGGCGTGCGGGCTTGCGTAGCGTAGTCCACGTGCACGATGCCGAAGCGCTTCAGGTAGCCGCTGGCCCACTCGAAGTTGTCCATCAGGCTCCAGACCATGTAGCCCGCCATCGGCACGCCCTGTTGCATCGCGCGGGCGACGGCCGCGATGTGGGTGCGCAGGTAGTCGGTGCGGTCGTCGTCCTGCACGCGGCCGCCCACCCAGCGGTCATCCTTGAAGGCGCCGCCGTTCTCGGTGATGTAGACCGGCGGCAGGTTGGCGTAGTCGTGCTTCAGCAGCACCAGCAGGTCCGTCAGGCCCTGCGGGTAGATCTCCCAGTCCATGTCCGACACGGGCAGGCCGCGGCCCTTGGCGTTCCAGTCCTCGCCGCTGGCCGACACGACGCTGCGGGTGTAGTAGTTGACGCCCAGGTAGTCCATGGGTTGCGCAATGGCGTCCATGTCGCCGGCCTGCACGGCGGGCGCATCGGCGCCCAGCTCGGCCAGCACGTCGTCGGGGTAGGCGCCCTTGAACAGCGGGTCGGCATACCAGCGGCGCCCGCGCGAATCGGCCAGCTGCGCTGCGGCGATGTCGGCCGGCATCGCCGTGGCCGGCACGCAGGACGACAGGTTCAGCACGATGCCCAGCGCGCTCTTCGCGCCATCGGCCCGCAACGCCTGCAGCGCCAGACCGTGGCTCAGCAGCAGGTGGTGCGACACCTGCGCGGCGATCTTCCGGCTCTTGATGCCCGGCGCGAAGATGCCCAGCTCATGCCCCAGCGTCGCGACGACCCAGGGCTCGTTGTGCGTCGTGAGCCCGTCGAGCCGATCGCCCAGCCGCGCCTGCACATGGCGGGCGTAATCGACGAAGCGGTGCACCGTGTCGCGGTCGTTCCAGCCGCCACGGTCTTGCAGGCCCTGCGGCAGGTCCCAGTGGTTGAGCGTCGCCCAGGCCTGGATGCCGCGCGCCTTCAGGCCGTCGACGAGACGCTCGTAGAAGTCCAGGCCCTTGGGGTTGAACTCGCCATGACCCAGAGCCTGCACGCGCGGCCAGGCGATGGAGAAGCGATAGGCGTTGACGCCCAGCGAGGCGATGAGGTCGAGGTCTTCGTCGAGGCGGTGGAAGTGGTCGCAGGCCACGTCGCCGTTGCTCGCATCGGCAATCGCGCCGGGCTGGCGGCAGAAGCGGTCCCAGATGGATTCGCCCTTGCCGTCTTCATGCGCAGCGCCCTCGATCTGGAAGCTGCTGGTGGCCACGCCCCAGACGAAGTTGGCGGGGAACTGGCGGTGCAGGGGATTCATGAGCGGTGTTTATTTGACGGCGCCGGCCGTGAGGCCCGCGATGAGCTGGCGCGACGAGAGGACGAACAGCACGATCAGCGGCAGTGTCGCGATGGCCGAGCCGGCCATCAGCGCGCCCCATTCCGTGCCGGTGGTGCTGAACAGGCTGCGCAGCGCCAGCGGCAGCGTGTAGTGGTCGGCGTTGCGCAGCACGATGAGCGGGTTCATGAAGTTGTTCCATGAACTGATGAAGGTGATGAGGCCCAGCGTGCCGAGCGCGGGCTTCATCAACGGCAGCGCAATGCGCCAGTAGATGCCCAGTTCGCTGCAGCCGTCGATGCGCGCGGCGTTCAGCAACTCCTTGGGCACCGTGCTGGCCGCGAACTGGCGCATCAGGAAGATGCCGAAGGCGCTCGCCGCGCCCGGCAGGTACAGCGCGCGGTGGGTGTCGATCCAGCCCAGCGCGTCCATGACCATGAAGCTGGGAATCATGTTCATGAACGACGGCACCATCAGCGTCGCCATGACGAGGCCGAACAGCGCCTTCTTGAAGCGGAACTCCAGCAGGGCGAACGCGTAGCCGGCCATGGAGCAGAACAGCAGCGTCAGGCCCGTGGACATCAGGCCCACGTAGAGGCTCCAGCCGACGTTCTTCCAGAACGGCAGGCGCGTCGTCAGCACCCGCAGGTTGTTGAGCAACTCGTCGCTGAACCACAGCGGCGGCGGCACGTTGAAGATGTCGGTGCGCGACTGCGTCGCGAACACGAACATGAAATAGAACGGCGCGAGCATGAACAGCGCGCCGATGCCGACGATGGCGTAGGCCAGCAGCTTGGGCGTCTGCTTCATGCGGCCTCCTGCCGATCCGCGAACGCCTTGTTCGTGAGCCAGGTCAGCAGCGCGATGACGCCGAACATGATCCAGGCCAGCGCGCTCGCGCCGCCGAAGTCACTGAAGTCGAAGGCCAGGCGGTAGAGGTACATGGCCACGGTCATGGCGGCCTGGTCGGCGCCGCCCTTGCCGTTGGTGAGGATGAACGGCTCCTCGAACAGCTGCAGACCGCCGATGATGGACAGCGTGACGCCGAACAGGATCATGGGCTTGAGCGCCGGCAGCGTGATGCGCAGGAACTGCTGCCAGGGCCCGGCGCCGTCGAGCTTGGCGGCCTGGTAGAGGTCGTGCGGGATGGTCTGCAGCGCCGCGAGGTACAGCACGAGGTTGAAGCCCAGATAGCGCCAGAACACGATGATGGCCACGGCGGGCTTGATGGCGTCGGGCGAACGCATCCAGTTGATGTTCTCGCTGCCGAACAGCGTGTGCAGCGCCTGGTTGACGAGGCCGTAGTCGGTCGAGAACAGCGAGCCGAACAGCATCGCGATGGCCACGGTGGAGGTGATGTAGGGCAGGAAGTAGGCGCCGGAGAGCACGCCACGCCAGCGCCCGAAGGCCTGGTGCAGGAACACCGCCAGCGGCAGCGCGACGAGGTGTTGCGGCACGCCGGACGCGACGGCCAGCCACAGCGTGTTGCGCAGCGATTTCCAGAACCAGCCGTCGGTCAGCGCGAACGCGAAGTTGTCGAGTCCGACGAACTGCATGGCCTCGATGCCGCTCGTGGGCTCCCACGACTGGAAGGCCAGCCAGGCCGAGAACAGCAACGGGAACAGGCCGAAGACGGCGAAGAGGATCAGGAAGGGGCTGACCAGGAGGTAGGGGGTCCAGGTGGATGGGATGCGGACTCTCATGGTTGGATGCCCCTCGTTGCATCGGGTTGTTGGCGCGTGCGGTGCCGGGAGTTCGCCCCGGCGGGCGACCTACTTTCTTGTCCGCACAAGAAAGTAGGCAAAGAAAGCGCCCCCGATCCGCCCGCCCTACGCTTCGCTTCGGGTTCCCTGCGGTGCTCGGTCCTTGAGGCCCCGCGCAAAACTCGCTCCGCTACGCTGCGCTCAGACAGCTGCGCGGAGTCAGTTCTTGATGCGAGCTGCGCTCGCGGCCTCAAGGCCCTGTGCTCCTCGGCGGGCTCAGAGGGGGGAAGAGCAATACCTCGGTGCGAACGGCTTTGGGGCTTGGCTGTTGGCTGTTCGGCTGTTCCATCACCCCCCTTTGGAGGAGCCGAGAAGCACAGCGGCCCGAGGCGCGCGCGCAGCGCGCTTCGTGGACTGACTTCGCGCAGCTGTCTGAGCGCAGCGTAGCGAAGCGAGTTCTGCGCGAGCCTCGGGTCGCGAGCATCGCAGGGGACCCCGAGCGCAGCGAGGGGCGACGGAACAGGGGCGACTTTTTGCCTTCTTTTTGGTCGCTCAAAAAGAAGGTCGCCCGCCGGGGCGACGTCCCGGCTGGGACTCGGCGCCAAGGCCAATACAGAGACAGCACCGCCCATCACCGATTCGCCCGATGCACCAGCAACGCCTGCGCATCCTCCAGCGCCTTGGCAATCGGCTTGCCGTACTCCAGCACGTTGTCCAGCTCGGCGTTGACCACCTCGTCGGCGAACTTCTGCTGACGGTGCATCCGCACGGCCGGGATGCGCGCCGCCGCCTCGCGCCACAGCCGCCGCGCATGCTGGCCGCCGAGAAAGGGCACGGGCTCGTCGAAGAAGGCATCGTCCTGCGCCGCCAGCAGCGCCGGGAAGGCGTCCTGCGAGCGGAAGGCGTCGAGCTGGCGCTGGCGGTCCAGCGTCAGCTCCTGGATCAGCTGCCAGGCTAGCTGCTTCTTCTCCGGCGCGGAGCGGCGCGGGATGGCGTAGTAAGTGCCGCCATACGAGCAATAGGTGTGCTCGGGCAACTGCGCCACACGCCACTTGCCCGCCGTGCCCGGCGCCACCCAGTTGGCCATCTGGCCGGCCATCCAGCCGCCGGAGATCTCGGTGGCCAGACGGCCCCGCTTGAGCAGCTCGGCCCAGTCGTTGAGCCACACCTCCACGCGCGCATCCAGGCCGCGCTGGCGCACCTGCCTCGCCAGCTCGAACGCGCGTACGAAGCGCGGCGACGTGACCTGCGGGCGGCCCTGGTTGTCGAAGAAATAGCCCTCGCCCGCCGGCGTGCCGGCGCGCACGACAACGTCCTTCAGCAGCCGCACGTCACCGATCAGGTAGGCGCCCGTGCGGGCCTTGAGCTGCAGGCCGGCGTCGACATAGGCCTCCCATGAGGCCGTGAGGTCGGCCTCCTTCAGCCCGGCCTGCCCCAGCAGGTCCACGCGGTAGAAGAGCGAGCCGGGCCCGATGTCGCTGGGCATGGCCACGATGGCCCCTTGCCGGTTGCGCGCCGTGTCGATGGCGAACGGCACGAACCGGTCCTTGAAGCGCTCGGCCCCGAAGCTCGGTGCGGACAAGTCCTCCAGCCCCGCGCCCAGCGAGAACCGACCCAGGTAGGCCGTCTCGAGCGCGATGACATCGGGCAGGTGGCCCGACGTGGAGAGCGCCGTCGTCATGGCCGTGTGATGGTCGTCGTACTGGCGGCTGATGACCTGGGTGCGCACGCCGGGGCGGCTCTGCGCCCAGCCTTTCAGCAAGTCCTTGGCGATGACATCCACCAACGGAAAGGCCGCCACGGTCAGCGGCGGCAGTTCGGCCGCCACGGCGGGGCGGACAGCCATGTCCAGCACGCCACCCGCAGCAGCGGCGAGCACATGGCGGCGACGAAGGTAAGGCGGTGTGAACATGAATTGAAAGCGCTTTCAACATTGTGCTGCGCCCGCTTGTCAGCCCCCAGCGGCACAAACCCTAGCGTGGGCGGGCCGAAAGCGCCGGCGACTGACGACCGCAACGGTCACCCACGGGGAACGTTTTGTCACCCCTACAAGGGTTTCCACCAGTGACGCCCGCCGCGCCGATTAGCAAAGTGGTATTCAAGAGGTGGCAGGCACCACAAACTGGATGCATACCAGTTAAAGCCAGCTCCAGATGCCTGCGGGAAGGAACAGGCAACCTCACCGGGCGATGCCCGCCATCCGCCGGCCCTCACGGGCCGCCAACGCACAGGACGTCTCAGATGAAACCAACCATTCGCCGTATCCCGGTCCAACAGCTGCGCCGCCTGGCCGCCATTTCGGCCGCCGCCTTCGCGCTCAACGCCGCCGCGCAGAGTTACCCGGCCTGGTCGGCCGACGTCTACTACACGGCGGGCACCGTCGTGACCTACCAGGGCCGGCTCTATCGCGCCACCGTCAACCAGACCGACTACGCCGCCACCGGCTGGAACCCCACCAACGCCTCGCTGTGGACCGATATCGGCGCGGCCACCGGCACGCCGCCCGCGCCCTCGCCTGCGCCGACCCCTGCGCCCACGCCCGCTCCAACACCGGCGCCCTCTCCGGCACCCGCCCCCAGCGGTAGCTGCGCGCCGGTCTGGGCCGCCGCCACCGCCTACAACGGCGGCGCCATCGCCAGCAAGGGCACCACCAATTACAAGGCCAACTGGTGGACCCAGGGCAACGACCCCGCCACCAACAACGGCCCCGCCGGCAGCGGCCAGCCCTGGACCTCCCAGGGCGCCTGCACCACCAGCAGCCCCGCCCCCACGCCTGCACCCACCCCCGCCCCGACCCCTGCGCCGACACCCGCCCCCACCCCGGCACCGACGCCTGCGCCGACACCATCGCCCGCCCCTGCCCCGGGCTTGACGGACCCGGCCGCCAAGTCGGCCTCGCAGGCCGGCCGCGCCTACACCGTCTACTACCCGAGCTGGAGCGACAACTGGTTCGACGCCACCGGCAAGGACATGAACGCCGTGTTCCAGGCCAGCAACTTCGCGCGCATCCCGGCCAACTACACCCACGTGGTGGCGGCGTTCGCGCAGCCCAATTTCTCGTGGGGCGGCATGGCGGCGAACAGCTGGTCAGGCACCGGCATCAACTTCAACGGCCGGCCGTCGGACATCAAGGCCGCCATCGACGTGCTGCACGCCCGCAACATGAAGGTCATCCTGGCCGTCGGCGGCGCCACCTACAACAGCTGGGGCACGCTGTCTGCCGAAGGCCACGCCGGCAGCGGCCCGACGATCACCGCGCTGTCCAACCTCATGAAGGACGTCGGCTTCGACGGGCTGGACGTGGACTATGAAGTCGACGGCATCACGACCGACGCCTACGCCGGGGCCGTGAAGGCGATGCGCAAGGCGGTCGACCTCGCCGGCGGCGGCCGCATCCTGACGGTGGCCGCCTGGTCCACCGGCGCCGACTGCACCGGCGCGACGGCCAACGACGCGCAATGCGCCGGCGTGGGCACCAGCTACTGGGGCGGCAAGGCCGGCGGCGAACGCCTGCTCGTGAACGCCTACCCGGCGCTCAAGACCGCGTTCAACCTCGTGAACATCATGAGCTACGACGCGCGCTTCGAGCACTACGACGGCGTGACCGCGTGGAAGCAGTACCGCCAGCTGTTCCCCAGCTCCACCATCGTGTCCATCGGCTTCGAGACGGCACCGGAAGGCTGGTCGGGCGCGCAGCTGGTGGTGAACAACGCCGACGCGCAGTGCACCGGCTCCGTGATCCTGCAGAACAGCTACGGCGCCAACATCAACCAGGCCTATTCGGTGGAGCGTTTCCTGAACGCGGTGACCACCAGCACGCTGGCCAACAAGAACCCGCGTGACGGCGCCATGCTGTGGCAGGCCTTGAAGACCGCGTCCGGCAGCTGCGGCAGCGCGCCGCTGGCCTCGCCGGGCAGCATCGGCAAGAAGGCCGCGAGCAGCCTGGGCCTGGTCGATGACCCCGCGCTGCAGAACGCGCCCTGGAAGTAAACCGGCGCCCCTCGTGAGTTGAATGCCGCCGCGCCGTGCCTCTCGGCCGGCGGCCTTTTTCCATCCCCTCGGAGAACCTCCATGATCTCGCGCCCTCCCCTGCCCCGCGCGGCCCGGTCCCTGCTGCTCGCCAGCGCTGTGGCCCTGAGCACGGCCGCCTTCGCCCAGAGCTACCCCGCCTGGTCGGCCGACGTCTACTACACGGCTGGCACGGTCGTGACCTACCAAGGCCGCCTCTACCGCGCCACCGTCAACCAGACCGATTACGCCGCCACCGGCTGGAACCCCACCAACGCCTCGCTGTGGACCGACATCGGTGCGGCCACCGGCACCACGCCAGCGCCCTCGCCTGCGCCGACCCCGGCGCCCACACCAGCCCCCACGCCCGCACCGACACCGGCTCCCTCGCCGGCACCCGCCCCCAGCGGCAGCTGCGCCCCCGTCTGGGCCGCCGCCACCGCCTACAACGGCGGCGCCATCGCCAGCAAGGGCACCACCAACTACAAGGCCAACTGGTGGACCCAGGGCAACGACCCCGCCACCAACAACGGCCCCGCCGGCAGCGGCCAGCCCTGGACCTCCCAGGGTGCCTGCTCCACCAGCGGCCCCGCCCCCAGCCCGGCGCCCACACCGGCTCCGACGCCCGCCCCCACGCCCGCTCCGACACCTGCGCCGACACCCGCGCCTACGCCAGCGCCCTCACCGGCCCCTAACGGCAAGCACCAGCTGATCGGCTACTGGCACAACTTCACCAACCCGTCGGGCCCGACCTTCCCCATCGCCAACGTGCCGGATGCCTACGACGTCATCGTCGTCGCGTTCGCCGACGACGGCGGCAACGGGAACATCACGTTCAACCTCGACGCAGGCGCCGGTGGCGAAGCCAAGTTCATCGCCGACATCGCCGCCGCGCGTGCCAAGGGCAAGAAGGTCGTGCTGTCGTTCGGCGGCCAGAACGGCACCGTGACGCTGAACAACGCGACGAACGTGACCAACTTCGTCAACAGCGTCGAAGCCATCCTGCGCAAGTACGGCTTCGACGGCATCGACATCGACCTCGAAAGCGGCGCAGGCGTCACGGCCGGCGCGCCGGTCATCGCCAACCTCGTCACCGCCGTCAAGCAACTCAAGGCCCGCATGGGCAGCGGCTTTTACCTGTCGATGGCACCGGAGCATCCGTATGTGCAGGGCGGCTACACCGCCTACGGCAACATCTGGGGCGCCTACCTGCCCATCATCGACGGCCTGCGCAACGAGCTGACCGTGCTGCACGTGCAGTACTACAACAACGGTGCGCTCTACACGCCGTACGCCACACAGGGCCTGGCCGAGGGCAGCGCCGACATGCTGGTGGCCGCCAGCCGCATGCTGATCGAGGGCTTCACCACCAACAACGGCACCGGCAGCTACCGCTTCCAGGGCCTGCGCCCCGACCAGGTCGCGTTCGGCGTGCCTTCAGGTCCGTCGTCGGCCAATTCGGGCCAGGCCAGCGTCGCCACGCTGACCGCCGCACTGAACTGCCTGACGCGGCTCACGCAATGCGGCGCCATCAAGCCCCCGGTCGCCTACCCGACGCTCAACGGCGTCATGACCTGGTCCATCAACTGGGACAAGAAGGACGGCCAGTCCTTCTCGAGCGGCGTTCGCAATGCGCTGAACGCGCTGCCCTGACGCGAGCGGCCGCCCGCCGCACGCCCACCACACCCGGGCCGGTCAAGCCCGGGACCCGTGTCCCCCGGTTCCGGCACACGCCCCGGTTGCCACCTCACCGCTGCGTCGCTTACGCTTGAAAGCGGTTTCAAACTGCTGGATCGCGGCGACAGGCCCCACCTCAAAGAGCCCCATGAGACTGCTTGTCCCCATCGCCGCCCTGGTGTTGTCCGCCCTCGCCGGCAGCGCGCTGGCCGCCACCAAGGTGGTCGGCTACATCCCCTCGTACAAGGGCCTGCGCACGGTCGCCGACCGCACCGACCTGAGCAAGCTCACGCACATCAACCTGGCCTTCGCCAACCCGGCGCCCGGCGGCAGCTTCCTGAACGGCGGCAGCCCGGCCTGCATGGAAGCGGCCACGGCGGCCGACATCAACTACGTCGTGCAGAAGGCCCACGCGGCCGGCGCCAAGGTGCTGGTGTCGCTGGCCGGCGGCGTCATCCCGGCCTGCGCCGGCAACTGGCAGACGCTGCTGCAGCCCGCCAGCCGTGCCGGGCTCATCCAGAACCTCGTGCAGTTCGTCAACACCTACGCGCTCGACGGCGTGGACGTCGACCTCGAAGGCGAGCTGCTGACCGCCATCGACAACGCCGGCCACTACACACCCTTCATCCAGGGACTGCGCACCGCGCTGCCCGGCAAGCTGGTGACGGCCGCGACCGCCACCTACGAGGGCGGCATGATCCCGGTGTCGTCGCTGGCCTCGTTCGACTTCGTCAACATCATGGCCTACGACGCCGTCGGGCCGGGCTGGGGCACCGTGGGCACGGAGCACTCGCCCTACTCGCTGGCCCAGAGCAACATCGCCACCTGGCAGGCCCGCGGCCTGAGCAAGGACAAGCTGGTGCTGGGCCTGCCGTTCTACGGCTACGGCTTCAACGGCTATGCGTCCAGCTACGGCTTCGCCGACATCGTCAACCAGTTCGGCGCCGCTGCGGCGCAGACCGACCTGATCGGCAAGCTGGGCGCCGGCAGCGCCTACATCACCTACAACGGCATCCCCACCCTCAAGGCCAAGACGCGGCTGGCGCTGCAGCAGGGCTCGGGCGTGATGATCTGGGAGCTGTCGCAGGACGCCACGGGCGCCAACAGCCTGCTGTCCGCCGTGCGCGCGGAGATCGGCACCACACCGCCCAGCACGGCCGTCGCGACCGTCTACCAGGACTGCAACTACGCCGGCTATGCCGCCGCGCTGCCCGAAGGCAGCTACACGCTGGCGCAGCTGCAGGCCCGCGGCATCAAGGACAACGACCTGTCCTCGCTGCGCGTGAATGCCGGCTACCAGGTGCAGCTGTTCGACGGCGACAACTTCGCCGGCACCAGCGTCACTCGCAGCGCCGACACCGGCTGCCTGGTCGACCAGGGCTTCAACGATCGCGCCACCTCCATCGTCATCGCGAAGGCGGCATCCGCCTGGTCGCTGCAGCTGGAGGCCGAGAACTTCGGCAACCAGGGCGGCGTGCAGACCGAGGCCTGCTCCGAAGGCGGGCTCAACGTCGGCTGGATCGATGCGGGCGACTGGATGGCCTACGCCGGCATCAACTTCCCCAGCAGCGGCACCTACCGCGTGGAGTACCGCGTGGCCAGCATCAGCGGCGGCACGCTGTCGCTCGATCTGAATGCCGGCGCCACCCAGCTCGGCCAGGTCGCCGTGCCCGCCACCGGCGGCTGGCAGACCTGGACCACCGTCTCGCACACCGTCACCGTCAATGCCGGCCCCCACGCCGTGGGCGTGTACGCGCCGACGGGCGGCTGGAACCTCAACTGGATTCGCTTCACCAAGCTCTGAGCCCGCCCGGGCCGGAGCCCCTTCCCACGTCCACAGGAAACCCCATGAGACTCATGAAATACCTTCTCGCGACGGTGCTGGCGACCGCCGGCAGCCTCGCCCACGCGCAGTGGCAGCTCGTCTGGAGTGACGAGTTCAACGGCAGCATCGGCCCGAACTGGGTCTTCGAGACCGGTGCCGGCGGCTGGGGCAACAACGAGCTGCAGTACTACCGCCGCGAGAACGCCAGCATCGAGAACAACGCACTGGTCATCACGGCCAGGCGTGAAGACTTCGGCGGCATGGCCTACACCTCGGCCCGCATGAAGACGCAGGGCCTGAAGACCTTCAAGTTCGGCCGCATGGAAGCGCGCATGAAGCTGCCGTCCTTCCTGGGCGCGTGGCCGGCGTTCTGGATGCTGGGCGCCAACCTGCCGCAGGTCGGCTGGCCGGCGTCCGGCGAGATCGACGTGATGGAGCACATCAACGACGAGAACAAGGTCTACGGCACCGTCCACTGGCAGGACAACAACGGCCAGTACGCCTCGTACGGCGGCAACATCGCCACCTCCGTGACCGACTGGCACGTCTACGCCGTTGAGTGGGACCCCAGCGCCATCCGCTGGTACGTGGACGGCACGAAGTACCACGAAGTCAACATCACCAACGGCGTCAACGGCACCGAAGAGTTCCAGAAGGACTTCTTCCTGCTGCTGAACTTCGCCATCGGCGGCAACTGGCCCGGCTTCAACGTCAACACCGCCGCGCTGCCGGCCAAGATGCTCGTGGACTACGTGCGCGTCTACGCGCCAGCCACCGGCGTGGCCACCGTCTACAAGGACTGCAACTACGCCGGCTATGCCGCCGCGCTGCCCGAAGGCAGCTACACGCTGGCGCAGCTGCAGGCCCGCGGCATCAAGGACAACGACCTGTCCTCGCTGCGCGTGAATGCCGGCTACCAGGTGCAGCTGTTCGACGGTGACAACTTCACCGGCACCAGCGTCGTGCGCACCGCCGACACCGGCTGCCTGGTCGACCAGGGCTTCAACGACCGCGCCACCTCCCTCATCGTCTCCAAGGTCAGCACGGCCTGGTCGCGCCAGATCGAGGCCGAGGCCTACAACTCGATGGCCGGCGTGCAGACCGAAGCCTGCGCGGAGGGCGGCCAGAACGTCGGCTACATCGAGACCGGCGACTGGATGGCCTACAACAGCATCACCTTCCCGACCAGCGGCAGCTACCGCGTCGACTACCGCGTGGCCAGCACGGCCGGCGGCACGGTGTCGCTGGACCTGAACGCCGGCAGCATCGTGCTGGGGCAGGTGGGCGTGCCCAACACCGGCGGCTGGCAGAACTGGACCACGGTGTCGCAGACGGTGAACATCAATGCCGGCACCTACAACGTCGGCCTCTACGCCGCCCAGGGCGGCTGGAACCTGAACTGGATCAAGTTCACCAAACTGTGACTCCACGCGCATAGCGCCCGGAAGCCGCTGCGGCGGCTTTCTTCATGGGCTGTGCATGGGGCCGAAGGCGATGGCGGGGCCGCCTACACTCGCGCCACCGCCCGCCGCCCCGCATGAACGCCCCACAGCCGCCCGCCAAGAAAGCGCCTTCCCACCGCGCCGAGGGCCCGGTCACGCTGGAACAGGTGGCCGAGCTGGCGGGGGTGTCGCCCAGCACGGTGTCGCGCATCCTCAACGGCACGGCCGCCGTCAGCCAGATCAAGAAGGACGCCGTGCAGGCGGCCATCCAGGCGCTGGGCTTTCGCCCCAACCCGGTGGCACGCGGCCTGGCCGGCGGGCGCACGCTGTCCGTCGGCGTCGTCACGCAGATCATCTCCAGCCCCTTCTACGGCGAAGCGCTGCTGGGCATCGAGCGCGAGCTGGAGCGCGCCGGCTACGTGCCCATGTTCGTCTCCGGCAACTGGCACGAGGACGGCGAGCGCAAGGCCATCGCCACGCTGCTGTCGCGCCGCGTGGACGGCGTCATCGTGCTGGCGGGCCGCATGGCCGATGCCGAGCTGGCGCGCATCTCCGACACGCTGCCGGTCGTCGTCGTCGGCCGCCAGCTCAGCGGGCCGCAGCTCTTCAGCTTCGGCTTCGACAACCGCGAGGGCGGGCGGCTCGCAACGCAGCATCTCATCGACCAGGGCCACCGCCGCATCGCCTTCATCGCGGGCGACCTGCTGCATGACGACGCCGTCGAACGCCAGAAGGGCTACTTCGAGGCGCTGGCCGCCGCCGGCATCCCGCAAGACCCCGACCTCATCGTGCAGAGCGACTACACCGAGGCCGGCGGCCTGCAGTCGGTGAGCCGGCTGCTGGAGCGCAACACGCACTTCACGGCGCTGTTCGCGTCCAACGACCAGATGGCCATCGGTGCCTGCCTGGGCCTGCACCGGTGCAACCTGCGCGTGCCCGACGATGTCTCGCTCGTCGGCTTCGACGACCTCGTGCTGGCGCGCTACGCCATGCCGCCGCTCACCACCGTGCGCCAGTCCGTCTACGAGATCGGCACCGAGGCGGCCAAGGCCATGTTGGACATGCTGCGCGGCAATGCCCCGCAGGCCGCGCTGCCCGGGCCCGAACTGGTGGTGCGAGAAAGCACACGGCGCCTGCCGCGTTGAGCGGCAGGGCCATGGGCTGACCGCCAGTCAGCGCTGACCGGCCTGCTGCGCCGCGCGCGCCTTGGCGGTGTAGATCGCGTACTGGGGAATGGCGATGGCCGCCAGGATCCCGATGACACAGACCACCGGCAGCACCACCGCCAGCAGCCGCACGCCCCAGGTGTTGGACGGCGGCGGCGCACCGAAGCGATTTGCGCCCTGGGTGCCCGGCACGACGATGAAGGCCAGGCCGACCAGCGGGATGAAGCCCAGCAAAGACCACCAGCCGCTCAGGTCCGCGTCGTGGCATCGCTTGATGCCGCTGACCATGGTGAACCAGACCAGCGCCACGAGGAGCGCCAGCGTCGCGACCATGGTCAGCACGGGCGACGTGATCGTGAGCGCCGTCACCACCGAAATGGCGATGCCGTAGACCATGGAGGCACCGGTCACATAGGCCAGATAGCGCAGCCGCCCGATGCGCCCCTGGTGGGAAAACAGCCGCAGTTCCGCCGCCGGCTCGTCCGGCGTCAGATCGGCCACCCGGGCGCGCGGCGGTGCATAGTGGTTCAAGGTGTGGTCGTTCATGGTTCCTCCTGGATGAATCGTTATCAGTGGCCCCTGCTCACCGCAGGCTGCGGCGCAGCCAGAGCCAGGCGCAGAAGCAGAACACCTGCAGCTCCAGCGCCCAGATGCCCACGGCCTCGACCGGAATGGGCAGCCCGACGAAGCGCCAGGTGAACAGCGCGACATGCAGCAGCAGCGGCACGAACACCCAGCGCGAGCGCAGCGCCAGCAGCGCCCCGGTGGCCAGCATGCACAGTTCCAGCGCCAGCCGGGGCCAGGGGTTGTAGGCCGGCAGGATGATCATGCTGTCGGTATAGAAACGCCAGTTGGCCACCAGCGCCCAGGCGCGCCACGCGCCGAAGCCCAGCAGCAGGGACGACACCAGCCAGCGCAGCAGCATCGGCACCGGCAAGCGGGCCGGCACAGCTGCGGCCGCCGGCAGCGCTGGGTCGGCCACGTCGGCACCCGGCGCTGCATAGCGGTTGGTGGCCGGCGCGCTCACGGCGCCCTCTTGCGCGGCAGTCACAACCACCCCGCCCGCTTGACCTGGTGATACCGGTTCACCAGCGTGGCGGCCAGCGCGCGCGGCTCCACGTCGATGGAGAGCTTGTCATGGTCCACCACGCGCGCGAAGGCGTCATGGCGGGCTTGCGACAGCAGGTGCGCGCTCGCCACGGTCACGGCGTCGTCGGCGCTGGCCACCGGCTGGTTGGCCAGGCGCCCCAGCGCCGTCTCGCGCAGGCTGGCCAGCAGCACCAGGTGGCGCTTGCGCAGCAGGCGCAGCGCGGGCTGCAGCTCGGGCGAGTCCTCGTCGCGGAAGTTGGTGAGGATGATGACCAGCGAGCGGCGCCGCAGCCGGCGCGACAAGGCCTCGGCAGCGGCGAGGTAGTCGGAGTGCTGGCCGCCGGGCTGCAGGTCGTGCATCTTGTTCATCAGCGCGTTGAGCGTGGCCATGCCCTTGCGGGGCGCGAAGTCGCGGCGCGCGCCCTCGTCGCCACCGAAGGTCATCGCGCCGACCTCGTCGCCCTCGGTCAGCGCGACATAGGCCAGCAGCATCAGCGCGTCCAGCGCGTCGTCGAAATGGCTGTTCTCGCCGATGTCGGCGGACTGCTCGTCGGCACGCATGCGCCGGCCGCAGTCGAGCAGGAACATCACGCACTGGTCGCGCTCGTCCTGGTACTCGCGCACGACCGGGCGGCGCTGCCGCAGCGAGGCCTTCACGTCGAGGTGGCGCAGCGGGTCGCCGCGCCGGTACTCGGCCAGCTGCCGGAAGTCCGTGCCCTGGCCGCGCTGCACGAAGTCCTTGATGCCGATCTGCGCCAGGCGCCGGTCGCCCGACAGCCAGGCATAACGCGCCAGCGCCGCGAAGTTCGGGTACACGCGCAGGCTGCGCGCCTCGCCCAGGCGCTCGCGCACCTCGAACAGGCCGGCGCGGCTGCGCCACAGCAGCTGCGTGACACCCAGCTGCACCACGCCGCGCTGGCGCGCCGTCACGTGGAAGCTCACGGTGCTGCGGGTCTGCGGCCCCACGCGCAGGCGCCACGGCAGGCCGGTGAAATCGAACACCGGGTCCAGCTCGTCGAACACCTGCAGCTGCCAGCCCAGCCGCCCCGGGTTCACGAGGGCCAGCCGCAGCTCCGTCGTCGCACCGATCGCGAAGGCCGCCGGCAGGCGGCGCTCCACGCGCAAGCCGCCCTGCGCCCACAGGCGCCGGCTGCGCCACAGGTCCAGCGCCGCCAGCGCGAGCAGCAGCCCCAGCGCGCCCAGCACCAGCGGCATCACGAGCGACAGCGGCGCCCCCAGCCCCAGTGCCAGCGACGCGGCCACGCACAGCAGCGCGGGCACGGCGATGCAGGCCCGCGTGGGCAGGACGACGCGACGGGCCATGGGTTTCAAAGCCGCGGCGCCTCCACGCTGTCGAGCGCGGCCTGCAGCAGCTCGTCGATGTCACGGCCCTCGATCTGCGCGTCAGGGGCCATCGTCACGCGGTGGCGCAGCACGGCCAGCGCTTGCGCGGCCACGTCGTCCGGCGTGATGAAGTCGCGGCCGTTGATGAGCGCCATCGCGCGGGCCGTGCGCACCAGCGCCACGCTCGCGCGCGGCCCGGCGCCCACCTCGATGCCAGGCCAGTTGCGCGTGGCCCGCACGACGCGAACGGCGTAATCGATGACCTTGGCGTCGGCATGCACCTGGCCCGACAGGCGCTGCAGCTCCAGCACCTGCACGTCGTCCAGCGCCGGCTGCACGGCGTCCAGCGGCAGCTCGTGCCCGGCACGCCCGGCCGTGACCAGTTGCACCACGGCGGCCTCTTCGTCGTGCGTCGGGTAGCCGATGCGGATGTGCAGCAGGAAGCGGTCCAGCTGCGCCTCGGGCAGCGGGTAGGTGCCCTCGGTGTCCACCGGGTTTTGCGTGGCCATGACGAGGAAGGGGCGCGGCAACGGCAGCGTCTGGCCTTCCAGCGTGGCCTGGTATTCCTGCATCACCTCCAGCAGCGCACTCTGCGTCTTGGCCGGCGCGCGGTTGATCTCGTCGGCCAGCAGCAGGTTGGTGAACACCGGCCCCTGGCGCACGCGCAGGCGGCCCAGGCCGGTGCCGGTGCCGGTGTCGTCCAGCACGCTGTGGCCGATGACGTCGGCGGGCATCAGGTCGGGCGTGAACTGCACGCGGGCGTAGCGCAGCCGCAGGGCCTGCGCCAGCGCGCGCGCCAGCAGCGTCTTGCCCAGGCCGGGCACGCCTTCCACCAGCACGTGGCCCGACGCCACCACGGCCACCAGCATCTGCTCCACGACCGGAGCCTGGCCGACCACGGCCTTGCCGATCTCGCTGCGCAGCGCGTGCAGCCATTGGGCGGCAAGCTTCAGTTCCTCGGGCTTGATCATGGGGTTCGTCTTTCGTCAGAAGGTCTCAGGAGCCGTCGCCGGGCGGTCTCCAGCAGGGGCAGATAACGCAGCAGTTGCACGCGCGTGCAAAAGCGCGTGGACAGCGCCGCCAGCAGCTCGTCGGCCGGCAGGTCGGCAGCCGCCGCGATGACACGCGCGCGCTCCGGCACCGGCAGCTGGCGGTATTTGGGCAGCCGGCGTGCGGCCGCGTCTTCCAGCGCGCGCTGCTGTGCGCCGAGCAGGGCCTCGTGGCCGCTGCGCAGCAGATAGGCCCCCAGGCCGCGCACCTGCTCCGAGATGGACCGGCGCAGGCGCGGCGCTGGCGCCAGCCAGGGGCCGAAACGCACCGAGGCCCGCCACAGCGCGGCAGCCAGCGCCAGCGCGCCAGCCACGATGGCCACCAAGCCCTGCCGCCACAGCCAGGACAGCAGCGATTCGCGCTTCTCCTGCACATAGAACCACGCCGTCGCCCCCGGCTCGGCCTGCACCGCCGCCGCCAGCAGCAGCGCGTGGTCGCACCGCAGCACCGACGGGTTGTGGAACAGGTGGGCCTGCGCGCTCAGCACCGTCACGCTGCCCTGGCCGAGCGGCAGCCGCAGCGCCTGCGTGATGCGGGTGGGCTGCGTCCCCGTGAGCTGCCAGCTCGGGGCATGGCCGGCCTGCGGCGCCAGCGTGCGGTGCAGTGGCAGCGCGTTGCAGGCCAGCAGCGTGCCGGTGTCGCCCCACAGCGGTGGCGACGACACCAGCGGCATGCGGATGTCTGTCTCGCTCCTTTTCGGCGGGCGCGGCGAGCGGCGCGCGCCCTCGTCCGGTTCCTCGTCGTCGACGGGCACCCAGGCGGCGAGCGGCGAGTCGGCCCAGTCCGCGCCGCGCATCAGCACCAGATGCCCGCCCTGCCGCACCCATCGCTGCAGCTGCTCGCCGAGCGCGGGCCGCAGCTGCCAGTCGGCCGACATCAACACGAGGCGCGCGCCGCGTGGCGGCAGCACCTCGAGCGATTCGCGGTGCTCGACGGTCATGCGCAGCTGACGCAACAGCCGCTCGGCGGCATAAAGCGGGTTGTCCAGCGCTTCGCCGATGGCGGCGCGTGGCCGGCTTTCCTCGACCCATTCGGTGTTCAACGCCAGCCACCAGCCACCCAGGGCCAGGCCCAGCCCGGCGAGCAGCCAGATCAGCACCTCGCGCCTCATGCCGCCCGCCCCGCCGCTGGCGCGGGCAGTTGGGTGTCGAAGCCCTGGCACAAGGTCTGCACGGCGTCTGGTGCCAGCTGGCGCTGCGCATAGGCCACCGTCTGCCAGCCCAACACCAGCTGCACGAGGAAGGCCTGAGCCGGCGGCTGCAGGCGCTGGGCCGCCAGCGCCAGGCATTCGCGCTCGGTGCTGGCTGCGCGGATGGGCACGCCCAGACCGTGCACCAGGCGCGACAACGCACCGCGGTACAGCAGCGACAGCGCGGCCCGCTCCTCGCCACGCTGCCACAGCGCCCAGGCAGCCGCGCCGATGTCGGCCGGCAGGCTCTGCGGCCGGATGTCCAGCGTGCCCACATGCGTGGGCGGCACGGCCGCCAGCGTGCCGGCACGAGCACCCGCTCCCAGCCAGTCGCGCAGGCGCAGCAACACCCAGATCAGCAGCGCGGCACCCACCAGCCAGATCGCGATGCGCATACCGAACGAGAGGCTGCGGATCAGGTTCAGCCACCAGTTGGCGTCGTCCTGGTTGCGCGCCTGCTCGCGCTCGTCAGCCTGCTTGAAGCGCAGCGTGCGGTGCTTCTCGGTGCCCGGCAGCAGCGGGTCTGCCACGACGGCGCTGGCGGCGGCACGCACGGCGCTCGCGCTCATGGCCGGCGCCGCCGGCTGGGCTAGCACACCGGGCGACGCGAGGCCCAGCACGGCCGCGAGCAGCAGCGCCTCACGCAAACGCATGGCGAAACTCCTGCTCGATATCCCAGGCCTCCAGCGCCACACGCCGGTTCAGATACATCGCAAATCCGGCCGCCACGTAGAAAGGCTCCAGGAACAGCACGACGGCCATGTAGCTCAGCGCGACCACCAGGTCCAGGCCCAGCTGGCCCGCCGCATGCGCGCCCGGGTGGAAGAACCAGTCCCACACATCCGCATTGCTGCTCGCTGGCGCGAACCACCACAGCAGCAGGATCGCGCCGTAGCACAACGCTGCCTCGGCATGCGTGAAGGCCGTCTGCAGCGCCGTGGCCGCACCGCGGTTGCCATTGAGCAGCAAACGCCGGCGCCGGCGCCGCTCGCTGCCGCGCTGCGCCTCCAGCTGCTCGATGGCCTGCGTGTAGGCCCGCCATGGCGAGAAGCGCCGCCACAGCAGCGTGCGCAGCAGCTGGCCGCCCCAGACATGCCGGCGCGCGCGCCACAGGTCGCGCCACCGCGTGGCCTCGCCGAACACGGCGCGCGACAGCACGAACAGCAGCGTGCGGTCCAGCCAGGGCTTGAGCCAGAACACGATGAGCATCGGCAGCCAGCCCACCGCGTCGACCGTGCACAGCGCCAGCACCGCCACGACGGCATAGACCGGCCCGAAGCAACGCCAGATGGAGCCCGCGTGCTGGCGCACCAGCGCCGCGCCGAGGTCGCAGGCCTCGCCCTGGCTGCGCGGCCGCAGCGTGACCGCCAACCCGTCAACGCGCATGCGAACCTCCACGCCCCAGCAGCAGCCAGCCCAGCACCAGCGCCCAGCACAGAGCCGCCACGCCGTACTTGACCGGCGGCGCGATCCACGCCGCACTGGACCAGAAGGCCTCGAAGGCAGCCGCCACCAGCAGCAGGAAAAACGCCGCATAGACGAGCGGCACCGCCGCCAGCGCGGCCGTGCGCAGCGCGTCCAGCCGTGTCATGCGCCCCGGCGCCAGCCAGCCCATGCCGACGCGCAGCCCGGCCGCGCCGGCGAGAACGATGCCCGTCAGCTCGAACGCCGAATGCGTGACGACGAAGGGCCAGAAGTTGTGCCCCAGCCCCACACGCGTCAGGTGGCCGGCGACCGCGCCAATCGCCAAGCCGTTGTAGACCATCACCAGCGCGCTGCCCACCCCGGCCAGGATGCCGGCGCCAAAGCAGCGGAAACCGATGCCGACGTTGTTGAGGATGTAGAAGCCGAACATCTGCCAGTCGCCATCGGCCTCGCGCACACGCCCCAGCGCCTTCTTGCCATCGCCGTACATGGACTCATAGTTCCGCAGCTGGGCGGCATCCATCAGCCGCAGCGCGAAATCGGGCCCGTGATGCGCCAGCAGGAAGGACAGCAGCAGCGGCAGCCCGAACAAGGCCAGCGCCAACCACACATAGCGCCGCTGGGCCCGCACGGCGCGGGGCAGCTCCTCGCGCAGCAACGTGCCGAGCCGGCGCAGCCCGTAGTCCTGCCGGCGATAGATGAGCTCGTGCGCCTCCTGCGCCAGCGCTTCGAGCCGTGCCACGAGGTGCATCGGGTAGTCGCGCGACCGGGCCAGCGCCAGGTTCTCGCAGATACGCCGGTAGCGCGCGGCCAGCAAGGCGCCGTCCACGGGCTTGCCCTGGCGCGCCAGCTTGAGCTGGGCGTCGAACTCGTCCCAGCCTGCGGCGTGGTCGGCCTCGAAACGCAGCGGCGTCATTGGCGCCTCCCCATCAACCATTGCGCCACGCCCAGCAGTTGCGCCACCACGTCACGCGGGCGCCCCGGCGATGGCTCCGGCGGCAGCGCCGGCGCGGCCAGGCGCGCCAGCTCCTCGAAGCGCGCCGGCGTCAGCCGCTTGGCGCGGCCGGCCCACGACAGGATGGCCGCCTGCTCGCGCGCATGCAGCGGCCGCGCCGGTGCGAGCGGCGTGACCGCCGGCGGCGCGTCGTGCAGCACGACCGGCCGCGCGTGCACGACCAGCGTGCCCGCCGCCAGGTCGCCCAGCCGCTTGCACTCACGGTTCAGCAGCATCGACACGATGCCGATGCCATAAGCCAGCGGCAGGAAGTCGGCCACGCGCAGCAGGTTGCGGATGAACGATGCCGCCGGCGTCACCGGCAGCCCGGTGTCCATGACGACGCGCAGACCCAGCGCACGCTTGCCTGGCGTGGCGCCACCCTTGCGCAGCTCGAACACGATGGGGTAGAGCCACTCCACGCTGAACAAGCCGATCATGATGAAGCCGCTGCCGAAGCGCCCCCAGGCGCCGAGGATGAGCACCAGCGCCAGGTCGATGCCGAACCGGATCAGCAGATCCAGCAGGAAGGCCATCGTCCGCGCGACCAGGCCGGCCGGCTGCAGGGACAGCACGATGCCTTCGGGCGTCTCGACGAGCGCCAGCGTGTCGGCCCGCTCACGCGGTGCCGTGTGGGGCGCGCTCAGAGTTTGATCACCTGGGTGTCGGCGATCGTGTCATGCAGGCATTTGCGCGACGACCGGAAGACCAGCAGCGAATCGACCAGGCCATAGACCATGACGACCACGACGTTCAGGTTGAACAGCATGCCGATGCCGTAGCGCAGCCCCAGCAGCCGGAAGGCGTCGGGCCGCGAACCGTCGGGGCGCACGATGCGCAGCTTCATGATGATCTTGCCGATGGTCTGCCCACGCGTGAGCAAGGGCCAGCCCTGCAAGGCCAGGAACACCACCGCACCGACGGCCAGCGACCAGGGCGTCAGCGACCAGATGTTCTTCGACACCGCATCGGTCTGCGCCTGGAACAGCTGTTGGATACCGGGGATCAGGCCGATGACCCAACCCACGCCGCCACCGATCAGGCTATCCACGATGACCGCGATCAGCCGCTCGCCACGACCGGCCAGCACCTGCTCGCCCGTCGCGAGATCCTCCACGTGCGCCTGCGGCGGTGCAAACCGCGCATCCACTGCATCCGACATGCCCTGCTCCCTGGAACTTTGGGACGTATTCTGCCCTCCGCTCGCCGGGCGTCGGATTGGTGTTCTTACCAGCGAAGGGCGTGCCCGCCCCTACGTGACGGGCGTTAGGCAAGCCGCCTACACGCCCTTGAGCAGGCGCGGCGCGCGAGGGGGCGTGCCGCGTCAGTACATGTCCACGCAGTCCACGGCGAAGCCCGCACTGAGGAAGGCCGAGCTGCCGCTGCCCGAGGCCGCGTTGATCGTCAGCGTGTTGGTGCCCGCCACCAGCGCGCTGGCCGGCACGCTGTACGTGAACGTCGTGTTGTTGCCACGGTAGGTGCCGATGGTCAGCGAGCGCGAGTCCGGCTGCGTCGACGGCGACGGCACGCTGGACGTCCAGCTGTTCACGGTGATCTGCGGGCGCGCATTGGCATAGGCGGCCGTGAGGCCGATGCGCACCGTGCGCGCGGCCAGCTGGGCGCTGGTCAGCGTGAAGGTGATCTTGGTGCCGCTGTTCACGCCCTTCCAGATCGCCGCCGGGAACTTGTTCGTCGCGCTGCCCACGGCGTAGGTCACCGGCCCCCAGGACGGGTTGCGGGCATCCGACGGGTGGCGCACGTTGAAGGTCTGCCCGCTGAGGAACTCCAGCGGCGTGCCGTCCCAGTTGCCGACGCGCCAGAGCGCCGGCTGGCTCGACGGGTCGGCGGTGATGGCGCGCGTGTTCAACGTCGTCGTGCCGCCACTGCTGACCGACACCTGCTCCGTGTAGACACCCAGTTCGCCCTTGTAGACCGTCATCGTGTAGGTGCCCGGCTTCATGTTGGACACGCTGACCGCCCCGCTGCCCGACGCCGTGCCCCAATACTGCGCCGTCCCGTTGGCGAAGCCCACCGTGTAGGCGTAGGCCGTGTCCATGCCGGACAGACCATTGAGCACCACCTTGCCACGGCCGCTGACCCAGCCCTGCAACCCCAGCCCCGACATCCAGCCCATGTCGGGTGCGGACGGCGTGGCGCCGCTGGTGAAGACCAGCGCGTAGGGGCCGTGCAGGCCCATGCGCTGCGACTCGGTCTGGTTGTGGCCCGAGTTCATGTAGTTGTAGAGCTCGGTGTCGGTGCCGCTCTGGTTCTGGATGTCGCGGAAGAACGGCCCGCCCGACGCCGACTCGCGGCTGCCATAGGCCATGAACACGCCGACGCCGCTGCCCGTCACGCCGCGCACCGAGAGATCCTTGGCGCGCTGGTTGCCGTAGTACTTGGAGCGGGTCGTGCCGTCGCTCATGCCGAACACATCGCTGCTCTCGATGGCACCGGTGTTCCCGCGCAGGTTGGACTCCGCCGGCACGCCGGTGAACACGCTGCCGTTGAGCCGCGTGATCCAGCGCAGTTCACCCACACCGGGTTCGGCCGTGATGTACGTGGCCATGTAGATGACGTTCTCATTGCGGCGCACCACCATGTAGTGCGTCAACGTCGATGTTGAGATCGTGATCACCGCCGTCGTGCCCGACGGCGACAGCGCATAGGTGGCCGCCGCGCCCAGCCCCGAACTGATGTGGGAGAACTTCGTCTGACCCTGCAGCTCGGCGCCGCCGTTGTATTTGATGGAGGTGATGTCGCCGCTGGTCTTGCTGACCTTGAAAACCAGGCCGGCGCCGGTGTCCACCGTGAGTACGCCGCTGGCGTCCGTCACGCCCCAGGCGGCCAGCGCCGTCGAGGAATAGCCACCAGCAAGGGCTGCCGCGAGCCCGAGCGCCGCCAGCCGGCGCCGCGAAACGTCGTGAGTCATGCTTGTCTCCTGTCGTTGTGGTTCGCGTGCCGGCCGGGAGGCCGCCGCATGCCGCAGCGCTACCGTCGCGGTCCAGTGCAGTCTAGGAATCAGGGCCATCGACCGCCCTCGGGCCCGCTACCGAGAAACGGCATTCGCTCAAGGACTTGATTGATTGGCGGCACAACCGGCCGCCTCTACGGCCGCCGCTACGGGCACAGCCGGCGCGGGCGGCGGCGGCAGGTCGACCCGGCCCAACTGCCGTGCCAGCTCGGCGCCCTGCTGCCAGCCCGCGCGCGAGTCGCCGGCCTCCAGCATCAGCGCGGCGGCGTGCGCGCAGGCCGCACCCACTGGATGGCCCGGCCCGTAATGGCCACACATCACGGACAGCACGGCCGCAGGCGCCACCGGTGCCGCCCAGTCCTGGCCCAGCCACGGCTGCAGCACGGCCTCGCGCTGCGCCGCCGACAAGCCCGGCGGCAGCGCCCGGCCGATGCGCTCGGCCGCCGCCTGCGGCTGCTCGCGCCAGTAGCGCGCCGCCGCCAGGCCCTGCCAGGCCTCGTCGGACGCCGCCGGGCTTTCATCCAGCCAGGCCAGCCAGTGCAGTGCGTTGTCGGGCTCCAGCTGCAGCCGCGCCTGCAGCAGCTCGCGCCGGCAAACCGGGTCGGCACAGGCGCTGCCGGCCCAACGCAGCGCCAGGGCGTCCTGCGACTGCAGCGCCGCCTGCCGCACCTGGGCCGCCCAGGGTGTCAGCGCGGCCGCATCGTCAGCCGTGGGGCGCTGCAACAGCAGGGCCAGCACCTGGTCGCCCGGCGGGCCGCTCGACAGCGTGGCCGGCACCCGCTGCTGCACCATCCCCCGCTCATGGGCGCCCAGCGGGGCCGACGGCTCGCAGGCCGGCGCGGGCGTCGACGCAGCAGCGACGGCGGCCGGCTGTGCCACCACCAGCGGAGGCGGCGCCTGCGGCAGCACCGGGACCGGCGAATGCATGGCGGGCGAGTCGGCGGCTGGCCGGCCCGGCCACGCCACCCAGGCCGCGAGCACCGCGAATGCAGCCAGGGCCAGCAGCAACGAACGGATGGACATGGCCGGTATTGAAACCTAGTCCAGCGAATCAGTGAAATCGGTGGTGCGCAGGGGGCAGGCCGGGCTGGCGGCTAGGCGCAGCGCGCAGCCAAGGCTGGCCGCCTTGGCAAGCGCTGCAACGACGCGGCCGGCCCGGCCTGCCCCCTGCCCGAAGGGTGAGCCCCTAGCCAGCCGCACTCCGCGTTGCAAGCGCTTGCCGGGTGCCTACACGCCTGCGCGCTTGCGCCTTGATTCCGACTGGCCAGGGGCTCACGCACCACCAATTTCACTGATTCGCTGGACTAGCCGCGCGTCGCCAGATAACCCCACAAGCCCCAGGTCTCCTGCGGCCGCTGCACAATCGCGCCCATCATGAAGCTCAACCACACGACCCAAGCCCGCATCACTCCTTGAGGCGTCTTCGACCGTGTTCGGAAGGCGCACTCACCGCCTTCCGGTTCAGCACCAAGCAACCCCGGCAGGCTCGCACCTCCCGGGGTTTTGTTTTTCCTGAACCGAGTTCCACCATGTTCACCCGCACCTTCGACAAGCTGATCGCCACGATTCCCGAGCGCCGGAGCGCGGCTCGGCTGTGCCTGTCGCGTGCGCGCTTCGGCGTCCTGCCTTCGCGCTGACCCCGTGATTCCGATCCGGGGTTGGCAACACACCCCGAATCAGGAATCACCATGAACTCCAACAACACCCTCCGCAACCTGCGCAACATCGGCGTCATCGCGCACGTCGACGCGGGCAAGACCACGACCACCGAACGCATCCTGTTCTACACGGGCGAAAACCATCGCATCGGCGACGTCAACGACGGCAACACCGCGATGGACTTCGACCCGCAGGAACGCGCGCGCGGCATCACCATCCACAGCGTGGCCACGACCGTGCACTGGCAAGGCACGCAGATCAATCTGATCGACACGCCCGGACACATCGACTTCAACCTCGAGGTGCGCCGCTCGCTGCGCGTGCTGGACGGCGCCGTCGTCGTGTTCGATGGCGTGGCCGGCGTGGAGCCGCAGACCGAGACCAACTGGCGCCTCGCCGACGAGTACCGCGTGCCGCGCCTGGCCTTCGTCAACAAGCTGGACCGCACGGGCGCGGACTTCCATCGCGTCGTCGCGTCCCTGGAAGACCGGCTCGGCGTGCGCGCGCTGCCGTTGCAACTGCCCATCGGCGCGGAGGCCGAGTTCCGCGGCGTGGTGGACCTGCTGACGATGCAGGCCCTCGTGTGGGACCGCGACGACGCCAAGGTGCCGCCGCGCGTTGCCGCCATCCCGCCCGAGCTGCTGCCCGCCGCCCAGGCCGCCCGCGCGCGCCTGCTGGAAGCCGCTGCCGAACTGGACGATGCGCTGCTGGACGCCTGGCTGCGCGGCGCCGAGCTGCCTGTCGATGCACTGCGTGCGGCGCTGCGCCGCGGCACCATCGCGGGCGCCTTCGTGCCCGTGCTGGCCGGCTCGGCCTTCCGCAACCGTGGCGTGGAGCCGCTGCTGGACGCCGTCGTGGCCTACCTGCCGGCTCCCGGTGAAGCGCCCGGCGCCGCGGCGTCCGAAGGCCCGCTGTCGGCCCTCGCGTTCAAGCTGACCGCCGACGACCACGGCGCGATGGTGTTCGTGCGCGTCTACAGCGGCACGCTCAAGCGCGGCGACACGGTGTTCAACGCCAGCACCGGCAAGCCCGAGCGCGTGGCGCGGCTGTACGAGATCCACGCGGACCGGCGCGTCGAGCGCGACGCACTCGTCGCGGGCGACATCGCCGGCGTCGTCGGCCTCAAGGACGTGCTGACCGGCCACACGCTGGCGGCCACCAAGGACGCGCCGGTGCTGGAGAGCATCGCCGTGCCCGCCGCCGTCATCGACGTGGCCATCGAGCCGCGCCAGCAGGCCGACGCCGCAGCCCTCGCCAAGGGCCTGGGTGTGCTCGTCCGCGAGGACCCGTCGCTGCGGCTGCGGCAGGACGCCGACTCGGGCCAGACGCTGCTGTCCGGCATGGGCGAGCTGCAGCTCGAAGTGGCCGTGGAGAAGCTGCGTTCGCGCTTCGGCGTGGACGTGGCGGTGGGCCGCCCGCAAGTGGCCTACCGCGAGACCATCACGGCGCCGGCCGAGGTGCGGCATGTGCATCGCAAGCAGAGCGGCGGCCCCGGCCAGTTCGCCGAGCTGACGCTGCGCATCGCGCCGCTGCCGCGCGGTGAGGGCTTCCGTTTCTCGAACACCGTGGTGGGCGGCGCCATTCCGCGCGAGTTCATCCCGGCGGTGGAAGCCGGCCTGCGCCAGGCCGCGCAGGCCGGGCCGTTCGCTGGCCACCCGCTGGTGGACTTCGAGGCGGTGCTCGTGGACGGCAGCGCGCATGTGCGTGATTCGTCGGCGCTGGCCTTCGAGCTGGCGGCGGCCCACGCGCTGCGGGAGGCCGCGCTGAAGGCGGCGCCCGCCGTGCTGGAGCCCGTGATGGCCGTCGAGGTGGTCACGCCGGCCGAGTCGGTGGGGGACGTCATCGGCGACCTGCTGCGCCGACGCGGCCAGGTGCAGGGCCAGGACGCACGCGGCAATGCCGTCGTCGTGACCGCGCACGTGCCGCTGGCGCGCATGTTCGGCTACATCGGCCAGTTGCGCGCACTCAGCTCAGGGCGCGCGCAGTTCACGATGCAGCTGAGCCACTACGCCGAAGCGCCGGCGACATCGGCCACGCTGGCCGCGTGACGGGAGGCGGGCCACCGGAAGGTGGCCCGCCTTTTTTTGCGCGGAGCCTCGCTCAACAAAAAAGCGCCCTGGCGCGAATGCCCCAGGGCGCTTGTCCGTCATGCCACCGCCGCGCAGTGGCGCTGACTATCAGTACAGCTGGAACTCGGCGATCGCGGCCGGGGCACGCGACTTCACCACCACGAGCCGGACACGGTCGGTGTTGATGCCGGAGAAGCTGATGGCCTTGTTGGCGCCGACGGTGGAGCCGGTCTGCAACCGGACCCAGGCACCGCCACGCACGTACTCGACCCGGTAGCTGGTGATCTGGGCGCCGACTTCGCTGAAGGCGATGCGACGCACCGTCTTGGCCTGGGGCAGCTTGACCTCGATCCATTCCTCGGCGGAGCCCAGGGGCTGCCACACCGTGGACAGTTGTCCGTCCACGACGTTGGCGGCACCCGCCTGCGCGCCGCTGCTCGAGGCCGAGGCCGTGCCGGCGAGGGCCAGGTTGCCGCCCGGCGCCGGGGCGGGCGACGGTGCCGGTGTCGGCGCGGGGGTGGGCGCAGGCGTCGGAGCCGGTGTGGGCGCGGGCGTTGGGGCCGGCGTGGGCGCCGGGGTCGGAGCGGGCGTGGGGGCTGGCGTAGGAGCCGGGGTCGGGGCCGGTGCAGGAGCCGGCGATGGCGACGGCGCGGGTGCCGGTGTGCTGCCGTCGGTGCGGATGTCGAGCTTGCCGGCGCCGACGTTGATGACGGCGTTGGCCTTGACCTCTGCCGCTGTCTTCAGCGTGTAGGCATAGGGCGGCGTCCAGCCGATGGCGCTGCTCAGGCCGCAGCTCATGTCCACGGGCGTTCCGTTGAACACCGTGCCGGTGTTCTTGTAGGTGGAGCCACCCTTCTTGTCGACCAAGGTGCAGATCTTCTCGATCTTCAGGTTGGCGATCTCCAGCACATTGTTCTCGGCGAGCAGAGCCGACTCCACGCCAACGCCATGCACGGCGTCAAGCGGGTACTCGGGGTGCTTCATGTCGCCGATGTGCAGGTTGTTGTAGGCGTGCACCTGCCCGTAGCGAACGCGCGGAGCGCGCTGACCGATGTTCTCCCAGACGTTGTCGTGGAAGGTCACCTTCAGCTTGTTGCGGTCCGTCGTCTTGCTGTCGCTGGAGCCCACGAGGTCCGTCTTGTCGTGGTTCTTGAAGTAGGTGTTGGAGACGGTGACGTAGTTGGAGCCGTTGGTCACGTCGATGGCGCCATCGTGGTGAACGTGGCCGGGCGTCTGGCCCTTGGTGCGGCTGCCGTCGGTCAGCGTCAGGTGGTCGGCCCAGACGTTGGTGGCGTTGTTGATGATCTGGATGCCGTCGTACTCCGCATCAGCGGATCCCGGAGGCGCCACGTCCCAGGGGTTCTCGATGGTGAGGTTGCGGATGATGACGTTGCTCTTCACCCCCTCCTTGCCATTGATGCGCAGGCTGGCCGCCAGCAGACCGGCCGCCGGCGTGGTGCCGATGATGGTGGTGTTGGGCGGGATGTCGACACGGCCGCGCGCGATCTGGTCGGCCGCGCTGGTGTACTCGCGGCCCTCACGGAAGTCGATGGTGGCGGTGATGCGCAGGATCTTGGGGCGGTCGCCCGCCGCCAGCGCGTCCACGAAGGCTTGGCGGGTGGCGACTTCATAGACGTCGCCCGCTGCCGCAGCCGCGCCGCCGGTCGTGCCGCCGTTCTGGCCCGCCCAGCCGTCATTGGGAGCGGCTTCGCGCTCGGTGCTGGTGCCGCTGGCACCGGTGCTGTCGAGGGCCGATGTGACCGCCAGCGGCTTGGCGAGATTGCCGGTGCTGCTTTGGGCCTGAGCATCGGTGTTGGCGGAGGTCGATTCACCGCCTCCGCAAGCCGTCAGTGCGGCCACGGCAGAAGCCACGGCCAGGGCAGAGCAAGTCAACTGGAAGCGCATGAAAAAGGTCTCCGAGAAGGGGGGCACGAGAATGCGCGCAGCGTACGTGGCGGCCTCCCGGCAGCTCGTAACCGAGCCCACGGAATCCGTAAGCTGCTGTTTGCCTGCCGGGCATCCGCGAGAGGCAATGCCGATCACCCAACGCGTTATTTGCTTCGTCCGTGAGGAGAATGTCGCGCATCGGGCCGACTTTGCAATTGGTCACCAATTTGCAAGCGAGCGGTCACGGCCTCGATGAACGCGCGGCGAGCGGCTGATTCGCCCCCTGCCCCGACAAGGGAGCGTGACAAGGCGAGGATCGAATGCATCGTGGCAACCGGCCCTGGCGCGCAGGCACTGCATCGACCGAGGGCTGGATGCCCCGCCACGGCGCCATGACGGCTGCACGTCAGGGCGGGCTGGCCGGCAGCGCGAACGCTGCGGACGGTCAGCGGATGGTCAGCGACGTGCCGGTGCGGAAGGCGCCGAGCGTGGTGTCCCAGGCCTGCGCCTTGGCGCTGTTGTCGGCATTGGCGGGGCGAACGCTGTAGCGCACATCGCCGGCCAGCGAGGCCGCGCCATCGGGCAAGGCCAGCAGCACATCGTAGGCACCGGTCGCCGTGCCGGCCGGCACGGCAAAGGCCGTCGACACGGTGCTGGTGGCACCGGGCAGCCACGCGCGCGGGTCGACCGCCGACAACGGGATGCGGACGACGGCGCCGCTGCTGCGGTGCTTGAGCACCAGTTGCAAGCCACGCGGATTGAAGGCGCGCGCCCAGCCGCTGTTGCGCACGGTCAGCAGCAGGTCTCCCGACTGCCCGGCCGCCACGGCGGCGCTGTGCCGCAGCGTCGACAGCTCGAAGCGGTAACCCATGCTGCGCCGCACCTCGGCCATGCAGCCCTGCTGCTCCCAACGCACATGGAAGGTGTCGCGGTAGTAGTCGTTGTTCAGGTAGGTGAGCCCGAACTGGCGGCCCTCGGCGAGGATGTCGCCGCAGCTCGTGCGAGCCACGGCCCCTTGCTCGTCGGCGGGGTTGCAGGTCTCACCACCAAAAGGCGCCACCTGCGACAGCGACGCGATGTAGTTGCGCTCGGTCTGCCGCGTCGCGGCGTTCTCGCTGTAGGTGCCGACATCGGTGGCCGAGGCCAGGAAGCAGTCGTTGTGCGCGCCGATGCGCGACGCCACGGAGCCATCGCGCCAGCTCGGCACCTGCGGCGCCCACGCCATCAGGTAGGCCGGGTAGCGCAGCTGCAGGAAGCGATCGGCCGGCAACGCGGCCAGCAAGGCATCGCGGATCTGCGTGCGCGCGCTGACGGCGGTGAGGTTGTTGGACGAGGTGTGCCATTCGCCCCAGGCGCCGACGAAGCCGGCCTGCAGATAGGCGATGACGTCGGCATTGGCCACCAGCAGCGGCTTGAGCTGCTCGATGTGCGCCAGCACGCGCGCCAACGGCGCGTCCTTCACGTTCTGGTATTCGGTCTCGCTGGCCGGGTAGTTGTAGAGAAAGCGCGGCACCAGTTTCAAACCCGAGCGGCGCGCGATGGCGAAGCCGTTCGTCAGCTGCGTCAGCACGCTGGCCGGCAGCACGGCGTTGGCATAGGCATCCAGGCGCACCGGCGCGTAGACGACGCGGTAGCCCGCCTTGAATTGCTCGTCCGCCTGAGACTGCGTCCATTGCAGCAGGTTGTCGGCCGCCCAGGTGTAGAAGCCGCGCTCGGGGTTGGCGATCTCGGCCGTGCTCACGGTGAAGCTGGTTTCAGCCGGTGTGGGGGCCGGCGTCGGCGCAGGCGTAGGAACCGGCGCGGGGGCAGGTGTGGGTGCGGGAGCCGGTGCTGGCGTGGGGGCCGGGGTTGGCGCAGGCGTCGGTGCGGGCGCCGGGGCCGGCGTGGGCGCAGGGGCCGGTGCGGGGCCTGGTGTCGGCGCCGGCGCGCCGGCGGGCAAACGCCACACCTGGTTCGCGTTGCCGCTGTTGCACGTCGTGACAGAGAAGGCCACCTTGCCCAGCTGCGTTGGAGCTGTCAGGCACAGGTTGTTGGCCGCGAGCTTGAGCAAGGCGGTGGTGCTGCCCGCCAGCGGCACCAGCGAGAAGCGCTGGCGCGCCTGGCTGGCCTGGCAACCGTTGAGCTCCACGAAAGCGCCGTTGCTGCTGCCGGTGGCGGCCACGCACAGGCCGGACGACGCGTGCTTCAGCGTGTAGATGCTGCTGCCGGCACTCACCGGCACGAGGCTGAAGTCCTGCCCGGCGCCGCCCTTGCAGGCGGCCAGGCGAATGTCCCAACTGTCCAGCTTGGCTTCCAGGCAGGCACCCGTTCGCTGCGCGACCCAGGGGGCGGCTGCGGCCGTCGACGGCAACGTGGCGAGCAGCAGGGAGCCGACGCCGCGGGCCCGCGGCGCGACCCATCGGGTGGCACGGTTCATGTGCGGCGCGGGGCAGCGAGTCAGGAATTTCACGAGCGCTCCAGAAATGGCAAGGATGCAGCGCCAACAGCCAGGCAGCGTTACGCAATGTGTGCGACGGCCCGTTCACGCGATGAGCCGCAACAACCCGCCATCGGCGAGCTCAAGCCCCCGCGTCGACCACCTCAGCCGCCGCGCGGAAGGCATCCACCGCCGCCGGGAAGCCGCAGTAGACGCTGGCGTGCAGCAGGATCTCCTGCAGCTCCTGCACCGTGACGCCGTTGTTCAGCGCGCCGCGCACATGCGTCTTCAACTCGTGCGTGCGCCCGAGCGCCACGAGCATGGACACCGTGACGATGCTGCGCGTGCGCAGGTCCAGCCCCGGCCGCTGCCAGGTGTTGCCCCAGGCATGGCGGGTCACCAGCTCCTGCAGCGGCGCGGTGAAGGGCGTGGCCTTGTCCAGCGCCGCATCGACATAGGCATCGCCCAGCACGGCGCGACGGGTGGCGAGGCCTTGGGGGTCGAGGTCCATGAACAGCTCCATCAGTGGTGCGGGGCAGCATAGCGAAGGCCGGCGCCATCGCACGCTGGGAGCGCTGGGGTTGCAACCCCAGCCTACCGAGCTGGCGGCGGCGGCCGCGCTGCGCGAGGCCGTCATGCGGGCGGCTCCCGTGGTGCTGGAGCCGGTCATGGCCGTCGAGGTCATCACGCCGGCCGAGTCGCTGGGCGACGTCATCGGCGACCCGCTGCGCCGCCACGGCCATGTGCAAGGCCAGGACGCCCGTGGTAGCAACGTGGCGGTCGTGACGGCGCACGTGCCGCTGAAGCGCGTGTTCGGCTACATCAGCCAGCGGCGTGCGCTCGGCTCGGGCCGGGCGCAGTTCACGATGCAGCTGAGCCATTACGCGCAAGCGGCGGCGAGGGCAGCCCTGGCCGCTTGAACCCCGGCCGCCGCGTGGCATCGTTCACTCGGGCAGGGGCAAATCGGGACCGGATCAGCATTGACAGGCCACCAGAATCCGCCCCTTTGGAATTTCCATCCCGATGCCGGAAAGCGCATGTTCTCGATAGTCGTCTACGCCCTCCTGCTCGGGCTTTGCTTCACGCTGTTCGTGCTGCTGATGTGGCAGCGCGAGGCCAAGAGCAGCACGCGCGCGCATTCGTGGCGGCTCGGTCACGAGCAGGGCCGGGCACAGGCCAAGGCGGCTTACGCGCAGCAGGTTCAGCGCATCACGGCCTACGAGCAACTGCTGCAAGGGCATCTCGGCGGCGTCGGCAAACGCCTGGCCGACACGCGCGAGGTGGCCGAGTTGATCCAACGCCACGCCCCGGGCCTGCTCAAGGAAGCGGACGGGCTGGCCCATCTGCTGCACGGCAACGACGAGTTCCTGAGCCAGCTGCTCAACGTCTATGTGGCGGCCGACCAGGACGCCGCCAACGCTCAGCTGCGCGCCGCGGCGCGTCGGCCGGCCGGCGTCTACGCCGATGTGTTCGAGGCCGCCGGCGTGGCCGCGCCAGGCAGCATCGTCGGCAAACATTTCGGGCTGGCACTGGAAGCCGGCTTGCTCGTCATCCGGGCCACCGGGCAGCACGGAGGTTCCGGCAAGATCACGCTGGCACGGCGCGACCTGGAACGATTCTTCAACGACCTGGCCGCCAAGCCCCGAAGCCTGGGCGAAGAGCTCGCCGCTGCCGTCACCTGCCGGGGCCTCTATCGCGTGGACATGCACGGCGATGCACGCCTCGGGCAACTGGTGGTGGAGGTCGCCGCCCCTTCCAGCGGGCGGCTCTATCTCGGCGCGCCACAGCAGGAAGAGGAACCGCTGCGCGAGCTCAAGTCCCTCAAGCGTGCCAGCCTGCGGTTGCTGGAAGACGAGGCGAAGTCGACGACCCGCCGGACGGCCGCGCAGCGTGCCCGCATCTTGCGGCGCGATGCGCTACTGGAGCACCTGCCTGAGAGCGGCCTGTGCGGCAGTTGCGAGGGCGACGTGACGATGCGCCTCCGCTTGGGTGACAAGCCGATGTGCTGCCCGCTGTGCGGCACGCGCTGGGCCGACTGACGCCCCCCTGCCGGACGCACCCGCCGGGCGGAAGGCATCCACCGCCGCCGGAAAGCCGCAGTAGACGCTCGCATGCAGGAAGATCTCCTGCAGCTCCTGCAGCTCCTGCACGGTCACGCCGTTGTTCAGTGCGCCGCGCACATGCGTCTTCAGCTACTGCGTGCGCCCCAGCGCCACCAGCATGGACGCCGTGGCGATGCTGCGCGTGCGCAGGTCCAGCCCCGGCCGCTGCCAGGTATTACCCAGGCGTGGCGGGTGACGAGCTCCTGCAGCGGCGCCGTAAACGGCGTGACCTTGGCCCGCGCCGCGTCAACGTAGGCATCGCCCAGCACGGCACGACGGGTGGCGAGGCCTTGGGGGTCGAGGTCCATTGGGGGCTCCTTCGGGGGTGCGGGGCAGCATAGCGAAGCCGGGCGCCCCGACTGCAGCGCATCACCCCTCCCCCGCCGCCCCTGCCACCCAGGGCGACCGAACGTCAATTTGCATCAAGCCGTAAGTCGTGCGTCGTGCCGTTCGCACCCCGTTCCACGCATCGCCCCACGCAGCTCGGCAGCTGCGCGATGCGAGGCCCCGCCGGCATTCACAAGTGCAGACAAACCCAACGTTCCGTGACACCCGCCTGGGCGATGAGCGCCGGCTCGCAACTCGACAGAATTCCCGCAGCGCCGCACATCCCGCTTCAGCAGGGGCAGCGCCATTGATTGAACCGCACACCGAATGAACGCCACCAAGTACATCCTGACGGCACTGACGCTCGCGAGCGCCATGCACTGCGCCAACGCTGCCACCGACAACCTCGTGGTCAACGGCGACTTCGAAAACGACGTCTACGGCTGGTCGGCATCGACCTCGGGCAACGGCTTCACGACCGTGTCCACCGTCTACATCTACGACCGCGGCGAGGGCACGCTGTACTCGTCGACCTTCGGCTTCCCCGCTTCGATGGGCTTGCCTGACGAGTCGCGCAGCGCCGCATGGCTTGGCTGCGGCTACTCCACCGGCTGCACGCCTGACGTCAATGAAGCCAGCTGGAGCCAGACGCTGAACACCGTCGCCGGCCAGACCTACAACCTGAGCTTCCTGCTGGGCGCGGCCTACGGCTCCACCTCTGAAGGCACCGGCACCGTCGACGTGCTGTGGAACGGCGTCAAGGTCGGCGGGCAGTCCTTCGCCGGCACGCTGGATACCCCGTACGGCTCCAGCTTCCAGATCGGCAAGCTGGTCGCGCAAGGCCAGGACGTGCTGCAGTTCCGCACGGCCAGCGGCACCGTCATCGGCCTGGACAGCGTGAGCGTCTCCGCCGTTCCCGAGCCCACCACCTACGCCATGCTGGCCGCCGGCCTGGCCCTGCTGGGCCTGCGTCGCCGGAGCAAGACTCGCGACTGAGTCGCCTGCAGGTCAGATCAGAGCGTCGGGCCGTCGATGGGCCCTAGACTCAACGCATGCCCGCCTACTTCAACACCTACGTCGACGAAGCGCAGTTGCTCGCCTACCGGGGCGCTGACTTCGATGAAGTCTGCTTGGCTGACCGCTCCGGTGAACCCGGCGCGCAAGTGTGGTGCTGGACGCGGCGCGAGGGCGACCGGTCCAAGGCCTCCTGGCTGCGGCTGATCGTCACCGTGGACGACAAGGACTCGGCAGCAGCCGTGGAGCGCGTGCGCGCCGCGCTGCAGCCGCAGCCCATGCCTGACCCGCAACGGACGGTGTGGATGCACTGACCCCGCAGGCCTGCGGCCGGCGTCGGTGCGCCAGTCAGTGCGCCGTACAGGCCTTCGCGTCCTGAAAATTCATGGGGCGCCCCAAGTGGTAGCCCTGCGCCCGGCCGATACCCAGCGTGCGCACCGCATCGAGCTCGGCCTGCGTCTCCACGCCTTCGGCCACGAGGCCGCATCCGGTCTCGCGCGCGAAGCCGCACAGCGCGGCCGCCAGCGCGCGGCGTGAGCGGTCCACGTCGATCGCGTGCGTGATGCTGATGTCGAGCTTGATGATCTGCGGGTGCAGGTCCAGCACGTGGCGAAAGCTGGCGTAGCCCGCGCCCGCATCGTCCACGGCAATGCGCAGCCCCTCGCGCTGCAACGGCGCCATGGCCTCGGCGACGGCCGCGTAGCTCGCGATGGCCTGGTGCTCGGTCACTTCCACGACGATGCGCTCCAGCGGCTGGCCACGCAGCGCCTCCGCCAGCGCACCCTGGATGATGAGCTCGGGCGATGCGTTCACCGTGAGGTAGACGTCGGCCGGCAGCTCGCCCAGGCGCGCCAGCGCGAGCCGTATCGCCTTGCTCTCCAACTCGACGGTGCGGCCGACCAGGCCGGCCTCCGAGAACCAGAGATCGGGCGTGCGGTAGGGGTCGCCGCTGAAGCGGGCCAGCGACTCGAAGCCGACGACGCGGCTCGTGTGGAGGTCGACGATGGGCTGGAACACCATGTGCAGCTGGTCGGACTGCAACGCGGCGTCGATGCGTTGCGCCGCCATGCGGCGCGCCTCGCTCGCGTTCAAATCCTCCTGGATCTGCGCGGCGGCCAGGTCGGCGAAGACCCGCACGACGTGCAGATCACGCGTGGTGAGGGTCAGGTCCGGTGCGTGGCTGAAACAGCAGAAGGTGCCGTAGATGCGCCCATCGGCCAGGCGGATGGGCACGCTCATGTGCGCACCGACCGGCACCGCCCGCGTGACGGGCAGCGTCAGCGCCTCGGCGTTGACACTGGCGTCGGGGATGAGCTCGGGCAGCCGGCCGTCGACGACGCGCACGCAGTAGCTCTCCTCGAGAGGATCGCCATCGCCGGGGCGGATCAGCAGCCGCGCCTCGCCGATGTCCACATGCCGGAACACGCGCCTCCCCCGCTCGAACTCCGAGATGAACGCGACATCCATGCCCATGTGCCTGCGAATCGCCTGCAGCAGGCGCGCCAGCGGTGGGCGATGGGCGGGTGTGGCGCCCGGAAGCGCAGACAGGCCTGCCAGGCCGTCGGCGACGTCCGCAAGTGGGGTGTGCATAGGCTTGTCTCCCTTGGCTGCACAGGGCCCGATACAGCTGTCGGGCCAACGCCCTCAGACGCTAGCGCTGTTTGCACATTCGATCAACTTCGCGTGCCGCGCCTACCGCTTCTGCTCGACAGCGACCCAACAACGCCAAGCCCCAAAGCCGGCTGGTGCTGGCTGTTCTTCACGCCTCCTTTGACCCCGCGCAACTGTTTGACCGGAGCGCAGCGGAGGGAGTTTTGCGCGGGGCCTCGACGAATACGCGGCTGGGCCTTGCCAGCAAGCCAAAGCAGCGAGCCGGGCGCCGCATTTAGAGCCGCTAACAAAATTCCGGCAAGGCGCGACAACAGATGACGCAGCAGGCCAAGCTCAACAGCGCCACATGAGTCTCGACGGCGCGCTCAAACCGGATGCGCAGCTTGCCAAACGCGGCCAGC